>NCCY01000004.1 GCA_002279855.1 Rhizobiales bacterium 12-68-15 | reverse complement strand
GGCGTATCGCAGAAGATGCTGATCCAGCAGCTCCGCCAGATGGAAGGCGACGGCATCGTACGCCGCATCGTCCACCACCAGGTGCCACCGAAGGTGGAATATTGCCTGACAGACTGGGGCCAGGCTCTCTGCCCGGCGCTGGACGCCCTGTTGACCTGGGCAGCACAGCGCGCGGAAATGGCCCCTGAGGACCCGCCCTCGGCGTCATGACCGGCGGGGCGTAGCGCCTCGCTCCCCGCGATCGCTGACCGCGGGCGCGGCCCTTGATGCTGCCGCACGCGCGCGCCCCACCCGCTAGAAATTGTCCTTCAGCTTCTTCCAGCCATCTTCGGCCACGACGTGCAGACCCTGCTCAGCGCCGCCGGCCGGTCGCAGGCGCCGCTGCCGGAGGGGGGTTATCCGGGGTGAGCATGCCGATGACGAACCCGCCGACGCTGCCCATCACGCCGCCCACCAGCGCACCGGCCGGACCCGCCAGAAGCGCGCCGGTTCCCGCGCCGGCAGCGCCATAAGCGCCGCCGATCAACGCGGCGTTCTTGGCGCCCGCTCCTGTCACAGCCTCAAGGGCGTCATCGGAAAGGGCGGTGGTGAGGATCTGGGTGGTCATCTGTCTCTCCATGGTCGGGGCCATGCCCGTGTCTTCGATGGGGACAGAGTGCGAAGTGCGCCTTACATCATCCTGACGGGAGGCGTGGCGCGACGCGCAAAGCGCAAGTCTGCCGCGATCCGGGGTGCGACCGACATCAACTCAACTTCCGCCCGCCGGCGCGTTCGCTCCGGCAGCGGACTTGATGGGTTGGACGACATCGAGCGCGCCGACAATCACCGGCGCAGCCCCGCGACACGGGTCCGGAGCGTCGATGGATCAGACGACCTCCTGCTTGGACAAGGTTTCATGGACATAAGGCATAAAAATTCCCCGGATGAACTCGACGAAGACCTTCGCGCGCGGGACAGCGTGCCGGTTGGGCGGATAAACCACGTACAGGTCTTCGCTCGGAACCGAAGTGTGATGAAGCAATTCCTCAAGCTTTCCGGTCCGCAGTTCCGGCGCCACCAGGATGGAATTGCACTGCGCGACACCCAAGCCGCGAAGGGCAGATTCCCGCAATGCCAGCCCGCTGCTGACGGTCAGGCCCCCGCGCGGCGTGTGGGCCATCAGCTCGCCGTTCTGGAGAAATTTCCAGCTGCGGATACGCCCATCCACCAGCAGCGCGACGCACGCGTGATTCTGCAGGTCTTTCGGATCGACGAGCGGGGCATGGCTGGCAATATAGTCGGGCGTCGCGCACGTGACACGCCGGGATCGGGCCAGACGCCGGGCGACAAATCCACCGTCTTTCGGCTTGCCAATTCTTATGGCGATATCCAGGCGGTTCTCAAGAAGATCAGGCGGGGAGTCACTATACTCCAGGGTCAGCCTGATGGACCTATGTGCGCTCAGGAACCGATCAAGCTGCGGGATGACATATATCTGCCCCATGGCTGCGGGCATGGATACGCGCAGCTGACCTGACGCCTCCTGCCGCCGGCTGGCGAGCAGTTGCTCGATGTCATCCACGTCATCGAGCACCCGCTGGATTCTCTCGAGGCACAGCGCCCCCTCGTCCGTGAGGACGACACCGTGCGTCGTGCGATGCAGCAGCTTCGCGCCGAGCGATTTTTCGAGTTCCGATATCCGTTTGGTGATGGCGGAGGGAACCGTGGACAGCTTTGCCGCCGCGGCCGTGAAGCTTCCCGTCTCCGCGACCAGCACCAGGGTCCTGAAGGCTGTAAGGCGATCCATGGGCGCCGGCCATCATTGCATCGCATCCCGGGGAACCGACCCTCGGCCCCCGGCGGCAGTTGCCGTGGCCCCGTGGCAGTGTCCTGCGCATCAACAATATCCCGCCGCAAGCCGGCCCGTTGAGCGCCGATGACATCGCTCGGGAGTTTGCACGGATGGGAAACAGCACAGCGTCCACGCATGCAGTTTCGGGGCGCCATCCCATGATGCACCGGACGCAAACGCTGGATTATGCGATTGTCCTCTCGGGCGAGATCTATCTCGTGCTGGACAAGACCGAAACAGTGCTGAGCGCCGGCGACGTCGTGGTCCAATGCGGAACGAACCACGCTTGGAGCAACCGCTCCTCAAGCCCCTGCATGCTCGCCTTCATTCTGCTGGATGGCGTGTATGAGGACGACCTTGCGCAGCAAATCGCGCAGCTGAGCCCGCCCTGAGCGTCAATGCCCTGGCAGCCGCGCCGCAGCCCATGCCGTGCGCGGTCTCCAACATGTTCAGGTTCGCAGCTGAGGGCGCGAACCTGCGGACCCGTTCCTTCAAAGCAGGATGCCCCGCCCGATCTGGCTTGCAGTGATCAGGCGCAGCACGCGGCAGAACAGCTCGTGGGGAGCCGGCCAGTATAGTCCGCCTGCAGCTCTCGAGATCCACCGCCGGTGCAGCCGCCAGATTTCTCCGACAGGTGTCACAGGCAAAGGCCGCCGCCATCTGTGAGCCTTCAGGTCTTACTCAGAAGGCTTGCTGCCCTTCGCACGGCTGTGTCCGTCAGTGGCAAGGCGCCCCTTGATACCCGGCTCCCCCGCACCCGATACCCGGTTCACACCCGGCTTTTTGCCGATTTTGACGCAAGCCAGTCTCGGGAATAGGAATGCCCGTGAATCCAGCAACCACCTCGGGTTGCGGACACTAAGGGATGCTGTCGGAGTGGGTGTTGGCGGAGAGGGAGTCCGCCACACTATCTACCGGCGCGGTTCCCCGCCGTTCGCCGAAGTCCACAAAAACCTCTGATTTCACTGCATTTGTGCTAGATTGCGTTTGCTGCTGTTTGCAGAGGTTCGCGGAAAGCCGCGCTCTCTGCTGGGGCAGATGCTAGGGCAGAAGCTGGGGCACGATGGGCAGAGAGACAAAGCGATTGACCGCACGCACGGTGGCCACTCTTACAGAGCCCGGCCGTCATGCGGACGGCGGCAACCTATACCTGTCCATCTCCACCAATGGCGGGCGCCGGTGGATCTTCCTCTATCGATGGGCCGGCAAGCAGAAGGAAATGGGGCTCGGCTCCGCCCGAGACGTGTCATTGGCCCGCGCAAGGGAACTTGCCGACGCCGCCCGCGCCAGTCTTGCGGAGGGAATCGACCCTCTCGCCGCGCGGCGGGACGTGGTAGTGATACCTACGTTCGGAGAAGCCGCCGACGCTCTGGTGGAAGACATCAAGAGCGGGTTTCGGAACGAAAAGCACATCGATCAGTGGCGAATGACGCTCACGGAGTATGCGGCGCCCCTGCGCGCGAAGTTGGTTTCGGACATCACCACCGAGGATGTCCTGACGGTGCTCCAGCCACTATGGCAGGCCAAGCAGGAAACCGCCTCAAGGCTGCGCGGGCGGATTGAGCGCGTGCTGGACGCGGCGAAGGCGAAGGGGCATCGCTCCGGCGAGAATCCGGCGCGTTGGCGCGGCCATCTGGACGCACTCTTGCCGAAGCGCCAGAAGCTCCAGCGTGGGCATCACGCGGCGATGGCCTATGAGGACGTGCCCGCTTTCATGGCGCGGCTGCGGAGGCTTAAAGGGTCCAGTGCCCTCGCCTTCCAGTTTCTCGTCCTGACAGCGGCGCGGAGCGGCGAGGTGCGCGGCGCGACCTGGGCGGAAATCGACCTGACAGCCGGGGTATGGAACGTCCCAGCGAACCGCATGAAGGCCGGGCGCCTCCATCGCGTTCCTCTTTCGGCAGCAGCAGTTGAGGTGTTGGAGAAGGCAAAGTCCCTGCATCTCAAGCCCGAAGGTTCGACGCTGGTGTTCCCCGGCGCCAAGGCCGGTGCGCCCCTATCCCTCACGGCGCTGGACATGCTTTTGCGTCGGCTCGGCCTTGAAATCACAGCCCATGGCTTCCGATCCTCTTTCCGGGATTGGGCGGGTGAAGAGACGAGCTTCCCGCGCGAGGTGGCCGAAGCGGCTCTGGCTCATACCGTGGGAGATGCCACGGAGCGCGCCTATCGCCGGTCTGACGCGTTGGAGAAGCGCCGCAAGCTTATGGAGGCGTGGGCGCAGTTCTTGGATGGCTCGGGCGAAACAAGGGTAATTCACCTTCGGCAAAGGTGAGCTGCCCGGCCATTTTAGGGCCCCCGAAATTCGCCCCCCCAAACCGTCAAGTCAGCTTCTGCAGATCATAGGCAGAATTGTTCGCTGCCCCGCAAGCGTGGCATCAGTTCTCCCAGCTATAATCGTCGTATAAGCTGGATGATGCGCCGGGGGAAGCAGCACCGTGACGACATGCAGTTGTATGCGACGGGTTAGCACTTAAGGGATAGATAGCGCAATCAATAACGCCACCACCTTGAGGGCAACGTCCGAACAATGCTACTTTTGCGACCTCTACAATGAATTTTGGGATGACTAAAAATGAAGAAAGAGATGTTGAAGGATTTAATTGCCAGCCTTGCACCGGGCGCAACGATTTGTATCAGTTACGAAGATTTTTCTGAAGCCTTCCCCCCTGGCATCCCTGATCAAAATGCCATGAGAGAAGCGAGTTTATTTGCATTTAATGTGAACTGCGACGTGAAGAACGAAGGCGAATCATCTGAAGTCTGTTTCACTAAAAAAACATCTTCGCCTCCAAGGGTATAAGGTTGCATATCAACCCATACCCTCGTCTTGCGCCGTCAGCGCGATAAGCTCGATGCGCACCGGCGATGCCGGGAAGTCCTTCCCGCCCCGCCCCGTCAATTCTCGCCGGTTGGTGAAGGCATCGCCGCACTCTTTCGCCGCCTGCTCGAGCAGTTGCGCGGCGAGAGACATGTTGCCCATATCCTCCGCGTTCGCGGCCATGCGGTTCAGAATGCGCAGCCGAACGGCCTTATGCGAAATGCCGATGGTCGCGGTGGAGGTGAGGAAGGCTTCGCGGGTCGCCTCGAACAGCAGCCGCCAGCGTTCCGAGAGCTTGCGGCCGGCGCGCTTGGTCGGGTCATAGGCTTCCACCGCCTGGGGCGTGACCGAGAGGCCGAATTCTCTCTTGACCGAGGCCACCACGGTCGCCGGGGTGTCAAAGCACGCGAGGCATTGAACCACGAAGGCCCGCATCTCGTCTGTCATCTTCCCGTGTGCCATGAGGATATCAAGGCTCCATCAGGTCAGCGGGTGCTGGGTCAGCGGCAAGCGAATGCGCAGGCGAAGACCTTTCCCTCAAAATTGAGGGAAAGGTCGAGTACCCCTGAACCAACTCAAGAATGACCGTGGCGGCAGCCGTAAGGGCGGCTTCGGTCGGCCCGAAGTCAGTGCTGATGGTCACCACGGTTGCCAGTGCGTTGGCCCCGTAGATGCGCACCAGTTCCACCATCCACTCGGACAGTCGGGGTAGTTGCCCCATGCCCAGTTCAGAATGCCCGCCGGGAAGCCACTGCGCCTTCATCGTTGTGCCTCCACCTCAGAAGCCAGCGCGCCGGCCGCGCCGCGATTGAACCGCTGTACGAAGCTGATGGCGTTGATCTTGTGCGGCGAGGCTGGGGCCTTCGCAAGAAGCGCCTTCGCCCGTTCGGGGTTCAGCATCGCTTCGCGCACCAGATCATCCACGTTCTTCAGGCCGGCATTTCGTGCCGCGAGCACGGCTTCGGTTCCCAGCACCCCGGCAAGAGTGCCGATGGGGCCGCTCGTGAGGGTGCCGGCCACGGCGCCCCCGGCGCGCAGCAGCACCTGGGACAGGATGGAGGGCTGCGTGGCGAAACGGGAAATGGCCGTGATGTCCTGCGCGGTGTTCGAGCCGCCCGGCAGCTTCACGGCGCTGTTGCTGCGCTCCGCCCGCTTCAGATCGGCCGCCACCGCGTCCATATTGGACAGTTCCTCCGGGCTGAAGACCTTCGCAAGCGCGGCGCGCCCCTCCTTGAGGAAGGACTGGAAACGATCCGCCTTGAGCAGATCCGCACCGGTGGTCGCCGCCTCCCGATTGGAAACGAAGCGCGTCATGATGTGGTCCAAGATGGCTTTGCGGAGGCCCTGCTTCGCATCGGGGTTGTTCGCCACCTCCTGAGCGAGGCGCCCCATCTGCGTGGCCGCGTCCTGCCGGCTGAAAATCCCGCCGATGATCCGCGTCACGTCACCGGGCTCTTCCACCCCGAGCAGGCGCGCGACGGCGCCCGACTGGAACGCGTCGATCTGCGCTTTCCGATGATCCGCCAACCGGATCATGGTTTCTGCCGCATTGGTCGGAGTGGACAGGAGCTTGTCGATTTCGGGGAAGGCCCGCAGGGCGTCCGCGTGCGACTTCCGCCACCGCTCCACCTTCTCCGGGTTCAGGGTGCCGTCAGGGTCTTCCGCCGCCTTGCGAAGGGTGGACACGGCATAGTCCCGCACCTTCAGCATGGTGCCGGGATCGGCGCTAACCGCGCGCCGCAGCGCCTGAACGTCTTCATAGCCCGTCGGGCCGGCATGGAAGAACCGGACCGGCACCGCGCTGTCCTGAACGTGGAATGGGCCTTCCTTCATGAGACGGCCCAGCACATCGCCAACGGGGCGGGAGCTGTAGAGCGCGGCATTCTGCTTCGTTGCCGAGCTCGCGGTCTTCAGTCGGTCGGCAGCTTGGGGGTCGAAATTGGGGACGAGGTCAGCGCCTGATATTCCTTGAGAGCTCGGAGCATCTGAAAATTGGACTCCGCTTTCGCCCGCTGCTCTGCGTGCACGAGAAAAGCCGCCCGTTCCCCAGGGGACATCGGGTCCAGCACTGGAGCTAGCTGCTCCCCGAGACGCCTGTTCTTCTCGCCAGCCATCGCGCCATCTAGATAGCAGAGCCGTAAGCGTCTGATCCTCGGACATCATGCCCGAAGCCACCGCGTCGGCCTCGTCCGCTGCCTTGCGCGCCACCGCCTGCTCAATGTCGGTTTCGATGGCGCCGCGAAGCTGCGACAACCTTGCATATACACGGGTTTGCCCGTTCCGGGAAAGCTCCTCGCGCATCGCCTCGGACACGCGCGAACGCAGCGCCACCACGTCGCTAAAGCTCGTGACCGGCTTCAGGCTCGCGGACGTGAGGAAGATGGCCAGTTCCTCCTTGTCCATCGGCTTCGCGGTGCTGGGCAGATCCTTCATGGCCTGCATCGCCACGCGCTTGGCATCCGTGACGTTGAGCGCCAGCGTCCCCGTCGGGTCCACCGCTTCCCACAGCCGGCTTTCCTGCTCCTTGGCCACGCGGTTCGCGGCGTCGAGGGACTGGCGAATGTCGAAACCATAGCCTTCCGGCGTCCCGGCGCCGCCCATGCGCGTGGTGGCCTCCTGTGCCCCCTTGCGCGCCGCCTCCACCGCCTGGAACGTGGACTGGTCCAGAGCCGCAAGATTGTCGCGCAGGGCGGCCGTCACCGCCTCCGGGTGTCCCTGCCCCTGCACGCCTTGCAGCACGGCCGTGCGCGCCGCGTTCTGGTCTGCCGCCCGCTGCTGGAACACCTCCGGCGCCTTCGCAGAAACAGCACGCTCCAGAGCGCCAATGCCCATGTCCCCCGTCTGCTGGAAGGTGGTCGGCTGCGAGCCCGGCACGAGAGGCGCATCCCCGCGGTCGAGCGCCGCGCGCAGCGCCGCCGGATCGCTAGAGGCATCGCGCAGCACGGTGCCGGCCGCCCGTTCCTGTCCCACGGCAGTCACGGGTGCCAGATAATCCAACCCGGTGCGCACGGCACCTTTCACCGCCCCCGGAGCGGCGAGCGCGCCAGCCCCGGCCACGCCGCCGAGCATGTTCCCGGCGAACTCCCCCAGAGGGCGATACTTCTCCGGCAGAATGTCCGCCACCACCTCGCCGCCGGCACCAGCCGCCGCGCCCACCGCGGCGTTGCCCGCGACATCCGCCGCCGTGGTCGAACGTCCGAAGAACGGTGCGAGGCTCCCGAAAATGCGCTCCCCCGCAGGGCCAGCGCGGCCAATTCCGGCAATCGCCGCCTCCGGCGCCAGCATGTAGCCGGCGCCGGCCCCAGCCGCCCGAGCAATCTGCTGGGCAGGCGTGGCCGCCTGCACGGTGGCGGGATCATTCACCCCGGCGGCCTTCATCACCTCAATGATGGACTGGCTTCCGCCGATAGGGTTCTGGATCTCTCGCACCGGCGCGCCGCTGATGGCGCGGGCCTGCTCACCCGCCTTGTTCAGCAGCCACGTCATGGCGTCCACCGGCGCGCCGGCCGTGGTCGCAATGGCCTCGTTCATTCCGGCTGTCGCGTTGTTGAACAGGCCGGTCTTCGGCATCTCCACAATCTCGAAAGGCTGGTTCGGGTCAAAGGCCGCGCCAGAGGATGGTGATCCGGGAGGCGCCGTGTCTTCGGGCAGCGAGATGATTTCGAATGGCTGGTTCGGATCGAAGGGCATCACTGCACCTCGCGGAATTTGCCGTCAGGCTGCTTCTGGAATGTGCGCCCGTTCTGTCGCACCGTCGCGCCAGCGGGAACCTGCTGCTGCCCTGCGTCCGGTCGCTGCCAGGGCGCCGCCTTGCCGAACTGCGGGATCACGTCCGCCGCGTTCATGCCGCGCCGGCCGACGATACCCCGGTATTGCCCCACGTCGTTGTTGAACAGCCCCTCATAGGACTGCATGCGCGAATAGGCTTCCTTCATGATGGCCTCGCGTGTGCCCGGCGTGAGGCCCGCGCCGCCGTTCAGCGAGTTGATGCTGCCGATGAGCCAATCCGGTAGCGAGGCTGTGTTCTTGACCATCACCATCTCGCCCTCGCGGACGACCGAGCCGGGGTCCATGATTTTGCCAAGGCCGTAGACGAGGTTCAGGTCAGAGGCACGGGAGTCGCGCCCGGCCGTCTCAACCATGCTCTGGTAGATTGGCGCGGCCTGCGACAGGTTCTTGTAGCTGGGCAAGCCCTGAATTTCCTTCCGCAGGCTCGACGCCACCTCGGGGCCTGCCGGAGACAGAGCGTCCGCCTGTGCCTTGGTGATGGTGGAGCGCCAAACCTTCGGATCCATCCCGGCCGGGACAGGCGGAACAGTGCTGTCCCCCGTCTGCTCACCCATGCCCACCTCAGGACCGGGCGTCACCGTCTGCGCGCGCGGGTTTACCCACCCGTATTGAGGGGTGCCGAACTGATCATGCCCGATGACAGACCAATCCGGTTTCGCAGGAGCAAGAGCTTCCTTCCAGTAGGCGCCCAGGGCCTCCTTGTTGGAAAGCATCGCCAGCGCCTGATTGGGGTCCATGCCGCGCTGGCTCACCAGCCATTGGTATGTCTGGTTCTGCTCCGCGGCGTTCCGGGTTTTCGCCGCCGCCTGATTTCCGAGGGCTGTGTCCATATAGGAGCCGGCCTGAGCATTCGAGAACGCGCGCGACATGCCCTGTCCGAACGAGGGCGCGCCCGCGAAGCCCGCAGCAAGCGCCATCAGCGTGTTCCGATTGCCAGCCGCCCAATCACCGATGCCGGACAGCGGCGTGCCGCTGGTGAGCGACTGGAGCAGGCTCTTGCCGCCATCCTGCGGCGCCATGGGCATCGGCGCCTGCGCCGGCTGGGCATTGGGCGGCAACTGCGGCTGGTCCGCCATCATCGTCGCGGCCGGCACCGGCGCGGGCGGCACCGGTGCCGCTTCCATCCCGGAGTTGGGGAATTGCGTCTGGTTCTGCCACATCGGGTTTTGGGCGAGGATGCCCGCCCCCGGCTGGGCGCCCTGATAGGCGGCCGGGTTGAAAGCGGCGAGGAAATCGAGAATGCCGGCCATCAGGAGCGCACCTCGTTGGAGGAGGAAGGATTTACGACGGCGAGCCGGAACCCATCCCGCTCCATCTTCTCCAAGACAGAGCGACGAAGGTATTCGGCCCGACTCATGTGATTTCGCCGGGCAAGCGCCCTCACCGCTTCAGAAAATCCGGCGGGGGCACTGAAGCCAACAGGCTCGGGAAACAGCATCGAATTCTTCCCTTTGCTGATCGGGAAGATTTTAGCAGGCCCGTTTTCAACCGCGAAAAATCGCGAAACTGCATGAGACTGCACAAGACTGCATGAGACTGAATATCACGGAAACGTGATTAATGAATCCGATCCGAGGGTGTTGGTAGATTGGACAATGTGGGCGGCCACCAGCCCACCTCCCCCACTTGTCGCCGCCAGTCGAGGACGCACTCGCGCAGGCCAAACAGCGATGTCACTTCATCGGGGAGAAGGATCCAATCATAGAGGTTCATGCCAAGGAAGCAGCGGTCCCGCGCATCCTGCGAAACAGGATAGGCCATGCACTGCATCATCTCGATCCGCTGCAACTCCTCATCTGGCCCCAGATGACGCAGCACGGTCAGATGCAAGTCCGTCAGGCTGTCTGTTCCCTTCATCTCGGCCCGCCGTCTCCACGCCTCCGCATGCTCCTGCCAGATGTCGGCCATCATCACGGCCTGGTCGCGCTCCCGCGCCCGCACGGCTCGCCTTTGGCGGCTTCTCCGGCGTCGAGCGGCGAGCCCTGTCGCCTTCGCATCCTCTTTCATTGCGCTGCTGCCTCCGAAATGAATTCCGCGATGTCCTGCCTGCGGTAGCGAACCGCACGGCCTAGCAGGATGAAGGTCGGCCCAGCTGCCTCCCCTGTGTCCCGCCGTCGTCGGCGCCATCGGGCCAGCGTGTCCTCGTGCACCCGCAGGAGGGCGGCCACCTCCGTAACTGTCAGCAGGTCGCCATATGCGAGGACACCAGAGGGCCCCTCAGGATCCGCAGTGCTGGCCGTAGGATGAATGGGCACCAGCACGGCAGGCAAGACGGCCCCTGGCGGCGCGGCGGCAACGAAATCTGGTGTGCTCTTCATCAAAGGCCGAGCCCCCCGTTCGCTGCCATCGCCGCACCGTTGCGCGCGCGCCGATGGTTGTTCACGGTCTGGGGCGAGACGCCTACCCGCCGTGCAATCTCCCTGTCGGATAGCTCTGGGCAAGCGTCCAAAATGGACAGCACGTCGGCGCGCTTGGCGGCCGTGGTACGGCGGACAGGTGCGCTTGGCGCCTGTCCATTATGGACACCGGAGGCCATCAGCACTTCGAAGTCGATCCGAAGCGCCGTGAGCACCCTCTTGTCGTCCAGAACGTCCCGAGCGATTTCCCGGTTGACGTGCCAGTTCATCCACTTGAGCCGCGCCCTGACACCCTCCACTGTGGGCTCGGAATAGGTGTCCAAAATGAACGAGAGCGCTGCCATGCGAGCGCGCACCCATATCGGGGGATCATACTCGGGAAAGAAAGCGAACCGCGCACTGTCCGCCGCTTCGAATTGTTGATGTTCCGCCCATGCACCGGACACTGTTTCCGGCAGGGGATATGCGGCATGGATAGCGGCGAGCACGGCCCCTTTTGGTGGCCCGCTTCGCCAGTCCGCAAAGCCGTCGATATAGGTCTTATCCGTCTCGCGCCAGTTCCCCTCGCTGTCCACCTCGCCGTCATATTTCCGGAAGGTCGCCAGCGGCTGCAATGCCTCACGCAACCGTCGCTCTTGATCAGTCTCCGCGAAGACGGCTTCCTCGGATCCATACTCCCGCAGAAGCTCTTCACATCGGGATCGCCGTGCCCGTTCGCGCTCGGCGCGCTTCACCGCCTCCCGCGCCTTGTGGCCGGGCTCGCGTGCCTCCATCCAATCGTCAAAGCCTTGGAACAGCCCCTTCGGCCTAGGCTTCTCCGTGGCGTCCAACTTGGACAAGGCTTCCTTGAGTGTCAGCCCGGCGGCCTTCGCCATAGCCGTGGCGCGGGATCGGGCGGCATCACGCTCGCCCTTGGTCGCGCCGGCTTCCATCAGGCCGCGGACCTTGCGGAGCCGTTCAATGTCGATGCTCATCGCGCAGCCCCCGAGTGAGATTCCGTGCCGAGAGCGCTGAAGCCAAATTCGGCCAACAGATCATGGGGCGCCCTGCATCCGGAGAAGCCCGGTGCAGGGCCGAGAATGGTCGGCCAGCCGCCGGAGCGGCCGAACCGCTCCAGTAGCCCCCGCCAGTCTGGGACAGCCGCCGCTGGTGCGCCTGATGGGGCCTTTCGGGAGTGCGCCTCCTGCAACTGGCTGTCGAAGTAGCGCAGCGTCTTCGGCTTCTTCCCGCGCTGGGCAGATGCCTCCACCAAGGCGGCGCAAAGGTCGGGTTGATACCCCTGAGCCAGCCAGACGGCGGCATATCCCGTATCGGGGGGAATGTCCGGATGGTAGGCGGCAGCAATGCGCCTCCGGAGCTTCGTCAACAGATCATCATCGCCGGCCCCCGCATCCCCCGGAATGGGGGTTAGGGGGTTATTCTGGCTTCTGGCTTCTGGAATATGGGGCGAAGGCCCACTTATAGACCCCCTTAAAGGTTGACGATTTTCCCTTTCATTTTCAGAGACTTGTGACAGTCCATGTTTTTTCCATTTTCGCCCTTCCTGAGAGCGCTTTTCATCGCGCACCATGCGGCGCGAATAGATGCAGCCGTTGCGATTGCGAGAGAACACGCCGTTCCGTTCCAACTCCTCCAGCAGGGTTTCCACCTCGGTTTCCGCGACACCGGCCAGACGGGCGATGGCGGTCACATCGAGAGGATTGCCAGCAATGGCGAGGTGGCCTTTAGGCTCGTGCCGAGCGCAAACGCAGAGCATACGCATCCAGAGCCCCTGTGCTGCCAGAGAGCACAGGCGCAACCCCTGATCCGCTTCCCAGTCGGACCAGAAGAATTTGCTCCATGGCCCGCTCATTGCGGAGCCCCCCAGGAGCGTCGATCCCGCACCACACTGGCGCCTGCGTGGCAGAAGGCTTCCACCACGCCCACGGCGCCCATGCGGCACTTCGCAACGATAATCTCCAGCGCGTCCTCGCACATGGCGAGCTTCGCCAGCGATTCCGCGTCAGTCTTGTCCTTCAGGTAATAGGCTTCCCGGTACAGCAGGAGCACCGTGTCCGCGTCGGCCTCGATGTCCCCGCTTTCGCGAAGGTCCGACAGCTCGGGGCGCTTGTCCTGCCGCAGTTCCACCTGCCGGTTCAACTGCGCCAGCAACACGACGCAAATCTCAAGGTCCTTCGCGAGGGCCTTCAGCCCGGCCGTGATTTCCCCAACCTCATAGACCCGCTGGCCACGGTAGCGTTCGCTGGCGCGGAGGAACTTCAGATAGTCGATGACCACCACCCGCAGGGGCACCCCGCGCTTGCGCAGTTCGTCCATGGTGGCCCGCGTGCGCGCAACCACTTCCCCGACCGAGAGGTTAGGCGCCGCCTCCACCACCACCGGCAGGCGGGCAAGCTGGTCCGCCGCCGCCTCCACCCTTTCGCGTTGGGATCGATCCAACTGCGCCTCATAGACCTGCTTGGAGAGGATCGGCGCGCCCTCCCGAAATGCCCGATCCGACACCATGCGCGCCCCGATCTGCTCGGAGGGCATCTCCAGCGAGAAGAAGAGGCATCCATTGCCCGCTTCAGCCGTCGCCCGCGCGAAGTTGGCGCCGACAATGGTTTTCCCCATGCCGGGGCGGCCCGCCACCACCACCAGCGCGCCGGGCTGCAACCCGCCTATTGCGCGGTCCAGATCGGCAAGGCCGGTCGTGGCCCCGCGCTCGATCCGACCTTCTGTGATGGCGTCGATCCGCAGGAGAACACCGGAAACGCAATCCGCCAGCGGGATACGCGACACCCGCTTGTCATCCAGTTCCGCCCGGATACCGTCGAGGTCCCCCAGCAGCGTGCTGATGGAGGCTTTCACATCGGCGCCCGGCGCGCCGACCCCGGCCGTCGCCGCCTGGGCGGCCTCGCTCACACGCCGCGCGGCCCAGGCATCCCGAATCTCGCGGGCATAGTCCGGAGCGTTGATGACCGTCGTGGCCTCGGCCATGACAGCCGCCATGTACTGCACCGGATTCTTGCCTGCGATGTCCAGATCCGGCGGCAGCTTCCCCATGAGCGTAATCGGGGTGGCAGCGCGGCCGGACATGATCATGTCTTCGCAGAGCTCGAACAGCCGCCCATGGATCGGCTCATAGAAGTGCTCGGCCCGCAGCATGGTGCGTACCCGCAGGAACGCCTCATTGTTCACGAAGACCGCACCGAGAAGCGCCTGCTCCGCGGCGACGTTGTGGATGTCGGCGCCGCCGCTCATGACAGCGCCTCCCCCAGCAGATCGACGGCGCGCACCCCGTCCTGACGCCATCGGGCAAGGGCGCGCTGACCATCGGCGTAGGATGAGCCATCCCACACGCAAAGGCGGCCGCCCTCTTCATCAACATAGTCCACAAAGTGCCAGAATTGCCCGACCTTGGCGGGATCATCCCCGCCGGTGATGACGCCGCCGTCCAGTTCGACATAGGGCGCCTTACGAAAGCGAAGAATGCTGGTCACGCCCCCCTCCGATATTCGAGGGGGGCGCCGGCCGGCAGCGGGGCCGGCGGCGGGGCGGTGGCACCGGAGCGTTCCAGCACCACGACAGGCGTTCTCAGGATGTAGCGAGCATGAGTGCCGGCGAAGGCTCCCGCATGAGGCTCATCAACGGTCTCGATGACGACGCCCTCAGCGCGCAGCAGCCAGACATAATGGCTCCACCTCGGCGCAGGATGAGAAACTGGGGTGAGTCCCCGGTCTCCGGCTTTATGGAGTTGGTCCAGCGCCCAGGCAGCACGCCCGTTCACCGTGATGACCTTGCCGCCTTCGCCCCCGAGCTGGGCGCGGATGAGAAGAGATTGAGCGCCGCGCATCAGTGAGCCTCCTTGCTCATGCCAAGGCCCGCCGCTTCGGCATGGGCGAGGGCGACGTGGAATGGCACACGGCAACGGGCAGCAAGGCGGCGCGCGGCGTGCTGAAGGTTGGCAGGGCGCAGATGCGGCGCCGGATGCCAGTCGAAGAGCGGTAGCCCGGCCACCGGCAGAGCGTCCTTGCCCGGATTCCGGGCGTCAGCTATTATCGGCATGAAATTTCTCGCTGGCGAGTGAGAGGCTTCGACGCGAAATTCAGCACCCGGCGCCGGCACAGCGTCGGGTGTTCGTGTCTGTGGCCCCTGACGTGACCGGAAGACTGGTCAACCAAGCGTCGAGGTCGCTGCGAAGAAGCAGCGTTCTCCGTCCAGCTTTTCTTGCGCGAATTCTGCCGGCTTTGATCTCTGCGAAGAGCATCGTTCGGCCTATGCCAATATACTTGGCGGCATCCAGCGGGGCGAAAGCGGCGGATGAAATGGTCTGGGTGGTCTCAGGCGGCGGCATCAGCGCCTCCATCCTGAGAAAGGCCGGCCACCGGCTTCGCCTTAGCAGCAACCCAGGCGTCCAGTGCTGGGATTGAATAGACCGCCGCCCTGCCTACCAGCATGTAAGCGGGCCCCTTCCCTGCAGAGGCAAGCTGAGAGAGCCATCCCGCGCTGACGCGGATGGAGTACTTCTCCCGGAGATACTTTGATGCCTCTTTTCGACTGATATACGCGGGCGTGGGTGCACCTCGAGCGCCAACAGCGCTCATCATGGCGTTTGCCATTGCAGCTTCCTCAAATCGTTTCGGAGTTGCGCCGGTAACGTCGGTGCGAAACGTAGAGGAAGCTGCCTGCTTCGCTCGGAGGAAGCCTTTCACGGGGCTCAATCGGAGTTCCGGCGCAGGTGGACCGCGAACCGGAACACACCAAGAGTCTCATAACTCACAGCAGAGATGCAAGAGCTAACGATTAAAAAAAATAGATACCCGCAGCCCAGAAGCCTTGGACCGTTGTGCACTATGCTGCGGTTCGCGCGTGAGGGTGCGAACCGCAGGACTTAATACCGGCATGCCTTAAGTCTGGCAAACATCCTGCTCGCCGCATCTGGCGGTCCCAATCCGCCCATTGCGACGGTCCAGATGCGTACAGAACGTGGCATTCGGTACCTTCTACCTTTATCATCGCAGGCAGCCATTGAACTGCTGAACGCGCTTCGAGCGTCACCGCATGTTCTGCGTTCCCTGACAGGAACAGGATCTGACGAGCCGCCTTCAGTCCAATAGACTTGAACCATGACATGTGAGGCTCCTTTGGAAGATCAGAAGAAGAAGGGGCCGCCCGTGTGGCCCGTGGCATGGGTCGCACTTGGCTTATTTTCGGTCTGCATAAGCGCCTGTGCGACAGTTCGCGAGGAAGACCAAAACGTGTGGGTTGGCCAACCTGTATATGCGCTAGAGACTCAGCCCGTATTCTTGACTATGCAAGTTGTTAAGACCCATGCATCGGATGGGACAGAAATAAGAAACTATGTAAATGGAAAGTCTGTTTCTGCATGCTCAAACGGTGGAAGTATATTTTCCGGATACATTAATATTGCAAGCTACTCTTCGTTTTCGTCGTGCGTTCGATCATTCCCATCGTGCAATAACATTTTCTACATAAAAAATGGCGTTGTAACTTCTTATACCCCAGTTGGTACTGGCGGCGGAAGGTGCTTTACAGACAGCCGGACCCACCCATATTTCCGAGGGGCTACTAACCTATGAGTACGCCGAAGAGGAAAGCCCGCCCATATGACCTTCCATGCACTGGTCGCAAAGGTCACTCAGCGATGCCACAGGCGGAAGCCCGTGCTCTTTGCGCCACGGGCCGTAGGCACGAACCAGCCGATAATGGTCGCGCCATGCTATCCATGTGAGGCACATGCCAAGCGACCAAAAAGGTTCACGCATAGCGTCCGAAGCTAGAACAGGCTGAGTGTACTGCCCGCCAACATCGGCGCACCCAACGCTTGGTTGTTCGTCCGTCATAGGCCGCACCACGCCTGCACCATGGGAGCGCAAGGAAATCGGGGGTGCGTCCCGACTTGTCGGCTAGCCGGCCTAGTCCTTGCGCAACTCGTCAGACGGCGGCGCTTTGTTCAGGCGCGCCACTAAGATAGGCATCCACGTCTTCGATATCTGCCTGGAAAGAGAAGGCGCCCGAGCCTAGGACCACGCCGTTCGTAGCTTCGTCGACAAGCATATACCCACCGAAATCCACGGCGAGCGGATCGCGACGGCGCGACTTCAGCAGACGCAAGCCTTGGCGTTGAGCCATGCGACGGAGCCTATTTTCCCGAACATCAGCGGACATAGCTGTTCTCCCGATCATCGTGTGACTGGGAAAATTGTGCGGGAAATTATCCCGAGAACAATCCGGGAACAGCCTATCCCCGATAAAGTGTTAGCAGGTTGGCCGACGACGCACTGAGACGAGCCCCGCTCACGGGAGCGAGAACTTTGCGGCCGTGCAATCTCGTGCCATGCGGGTCGATCTTCGTGGCGAAGACCATCTCATAAGTGGTGAGGGAGTGGTCGAGCGCCCCCAGTCCGCCTGGAGCGAGGTTTTACGGGAAAGTGGCAAAATTCCCCGGCGCCTACCAGCCGCGCGGCGGAGGGGCTTTCCCTCACTTTTGAGGAAAAGTCGGAGCCCGGCAGAGGCCGCGTTGCAGACGGCGCGGTGCAAGAAGATCCATGAGGCGCCAGATCCTGATATGATGCGCGGCGTTGCAGGGCGAAGGTGCGACAAGGCGCGGCAACTGACAATTGTCGTTTGCTGGTCAAATAGCGTAAAGTGCCGGGCGCGATGCCCGTTCTGTCAAGCGCGATGCCGCCCGCGGCGATGCTCTAGAACATCGGACGTAATGCGTACGATGTTCCCCTATGGCTTTGCCCGGCGCAGCGCTCTGGTCTCGCCGTGATTGGTGGATTCGACTGATTTCGCCAAATCCGGAAATCGAGGGGCGTTGCCTTTCAAATCTCGAAAAGCTCATTGCCGGACTTCCCGGCATTGACCTCAGCTTGTCCGACGCCCGCCATGTCTTCGTCAGAAACGCCGAGGATGCCGCTTTCCGATCATGAGGCGACGAAGCTGCAGCCGTCGGCCGGCGCGAGGGCATTCCCGGGAGCCCCGGGACTGAGGTGTCCGACGCTTTGATGCGCCATCACCCTTCGGCAGGGCGCATGGCCGCCTTATGGCACAGGCCGCCACTGGGCGCGTTTGAGGTGACTATTGAGCAACGGTTTCCGCATCACATCCTGAAATCTTCTATGGGCGCGACAGGCTTTGCCCCCTGCCCTGCCGGCATGTCGAGCGGCTTGGGAAACACGTCGATCACTCCGTTCACTAGATCCACGCGCGCGCCCATGCCGAGGTCGCGGACGGCGCGTAGAACCCGCTTCACATCGTCTTGGGTGAACCGGCCGCGAGTGCGGGGCATTTGCCGACTCCATTCGTGGATTAGCGATCCAGTGCCCGCTCTGCCATCGCCTTCGCATCCACAAACGCCTTCTGGCGAAGCTCCTCAAGCGTGCTGCTGGAGCCTGAATAAGCATCGCGCCATAGATCAGGGATGACCGCCAGCTTGGTGACCTGATCGCCCCGCTTCGCCTCGTCCGTTTCCTGCGGTGACAGGAAGGCCAGATATATCTCGGTCGTCTTGATCGATGAATGCCGCAGGTGCTGTTGCAGCGTGTAGATGTAGCCCCCCTGCCGCAGGAACTCGACGGCGTAGAGGTGGCGCATGTCGTGGAAGCGGAATCCGGTGAACGGGCGCCCTTCCTTCTGTGCCGCCCGCTGTGCCGCGCGCCGCGCGCGGGAGAAGACGAACGCGGCCTGCGGGACGGGCTTGCCCCCGGTGTGGAACACGTTCGGGCAGGCAATCGCCCTCGGCTGGCGCTCGATGATCTCCGCTGCCTCCGGGGACAGCGTGATGGCCCGCAGCTTGTTGCCCTTCCCGCGCACCATCAGCCGGCGCGCGGCCGCGTCGAAGTGCACGCGCTCCATGGCGCAGATTTCGCCCTGGCGTAGACCGGAGGCGCGGGCGATGCGCAGCATGTCAGCATAGGGCGCCGGCAGGCGTGACAGCACGAAGGCATAATCCTCCTCGGAGGGCAGGGCGATAGGGTCGCGCCGCTCCTTGAGGCGCCGCATCTTGTCCTGCGCCGGGTTTCCCTCGCGCCAGCCTTCATCTTCCGCGAAGTCGAGCAGCGAGGATATGGCCTGAAGGTCGCGGCGGATCGTGGCGTTCGTCACGCCCTTCTGCCGCCGGGCGGCCACGAAGCGGTTGATGTGGTCCTTGTTGATTTCCGCGATGCTTTGCCCTGCGAAGAACGGCGTGGCGAGGGCAATCGAATCCGCATATCGCTTGACGGTTCGCGGTGATCCCACCTGAAGGCGCAGATGCTTGAGCCAGTCGCGGCCGGCATCCTCCCATGTGGCATTGGTCTCGGAAAACTTCGAGCGACCAATCGCCTTTTCCCGCATCTCAGCTACCCGCCGCGCCGCGCTTGCTGGAGATCCAGTGCGAAGGCTTTCGCGGAATTCCTTGCCTGCAACGGTAAATCGCGCCCATAGGACTTCGCCGCGCCAGAACGTGAACCTTGGCGCTTTTGCTCGGGGCATGTGCTGCGCTCCCTTATCCAGCTTCTCAGCGCGGTTTCATCGAACGTCCAGAGCTTGCCCACTTTGCACGCTCCAGGAAGCTCACCACGGGCCGCGAGACTCTGAACGCAGCGTGACGTCACGCCGAGAATGGCCGCAGCCGCCTCGACCCTAATCCGCTCATAGATAATCGGCTCTCGGGTACTCGCGGTATCGCCGCGCTGACGAACAGAACGGGCCATGGTGGCATCTCCGTGCCTGCCTTCTTTTCGTCAGGCTACGCCCGATTTTCAGGGCGTGGAAGAGGGCGACTTCTTGAGCCTCACCCCGGCGCCCTCACCATTCTCTGGGACGAAGATGACGCCTGCCGTTTCAAGTGCTGCACGCATGACCGTGAGAGTAGAGTTCCGCGGCTCTGATGCCCCCCCTTCAAACTGGCGCACCGTCACGACACCTATTCGTGCCGCGTCCGCAAGCTGCTGCTGCGACCAGTCGAGAAGTGCGCGTGCGGCGCGGCATTGGGCAGGGCTCATCATTTCTCCAAGGTAGCGCATTCCATCGCCAATCGCCAGAACCATCGAAAAACGCTTGATCTATCGTAAACAGTCTATTATCGTTGTTTCTGTCGATTTTAGATGGATATCAGCGATGTCGAAGCGAAGCCTCATGCGCCGTGCCTGGCACCTGTTCCGGCAGTCCATGGCGCGCTTCTCCCGCCCGGCTTTCGGCGCCTGCCTGCGCCGCGCGTGGGATGAGGCGAAGAATGCGCCGGTCACGCCGCTCGCTACCATTCGCGCCGTCATGGGCTGCGCCGAGGGTATCGGACGGGATGAACTCATTCAGAGGCTCACCATGGCCCGCACCTGCGCCCGCGCGCAGGTCGCGCGCTATCGCAATGCCGGGCGGCCTTCGAACTGGAGCGCCGGAAAGCACCGATCCGCCGACATGTGCCGGCTGGCGTCCATCGAAATGATCCTCACCCGAGAAATCTCTGCTCGAGATGCAGCCGCAGCGGTTTTCTAACCGGCCGAAAGCGCCCGCCACTACCCTCAGCCCCCCACTCCGGAGCACAACAAAATGACGACGCCTTGCGCGGCGAACGCTGCCCCTTTGCCTGCCGCCGTGAATGACATGCTCTTGCTGGCCTATGCCGAATGGTTGTTCAACGAACGCCGGATCCTCTGCGGCCTCATGGGCTGGGAGGAACGGTTGGTCGCCCGCACAGGGGCCACCGAATTCCATTTCCCGGCGGAGCGCGATTGGATGGAGGTGCCGTCTCCCATGTCGCGGGCGGTGCCGATGCTTGAGGCCGCCGGCGTGGATCTGGACGCGCTGCGGGCATGGGCAAGCGAAGAGCTTCGCAGCGGCACCCTGAAGCCGCCGGTACGGCCACCGCGTGCGCCTGCCGGCGCGGCCCTGTCCTGAGAATAGGAGGGCAGAGAGCATGCAGCCCACCACCTCACCGAACCTCGCCACGCCCACCACCACCCGTCGCGGCTTCCTCGGCCATGTGGCCGGCGCCTATTTCGCGGCCGGCGCCATAACCACCACTGTCGCCCTTGCCGACCCTCTGGCGGACATGATCGACGCCTACCGGCAGGAGCTCCAGCACGTCAACGAACTGCCGGGCGATCCGCCGGATGACTTCGTGTGGCGCGCCATGAACGCGCTTGATGCCGATGTGGTGCCGGTGCCCTGCACCAGGGCCACGGCGCTCGACGCGCTGCGGCTGGCGAAAGCCGAGTGCACCGACATGTCAGCCCCGCCCATGGTGCTGAACCTCGTGACCGCAGCCCTCGCCTTTTTCGAGGCGAACGCCTGAACGCCTGAACGACACGCACTGCTGAACCCTCAAGCCGCCCCTCGCCGGGCGGCTTTTTTCATGAGGCATGCCCATGGATCGTTGTGCAGGCCTAGGAGCACCCTATGTCCGACCCTGAAAATACAGGCGATGATCAGACCACCGGGAATAAGTTCAAGCTGGGGCAGAGTGGCAACCCACCCCCGCCGGCCGCCTCTGAGGCCTAGACACGCAATTTATGGCTGTGCAACTCTCATCTCCGGGATAGGGGGTAGCGATGGGTATCGGGCGGGTATCGTGCGTCTTGGTGTCATGCATTGTTGTTGCGGCTTGCGCCGCGCCGCATCGGATAGTTGATCGGGATGATTATTTAGCGGAGGCGACACGGTCTTATCCGGCTCAGGATCGAGAACGCGTAATCCGAGCCGCTGAGGCAGTGTTGAAGCAGTCTGACCCGGCGGATTGGGACTTTCGTTACACAGCAGAGGGATTCACGGGGCTCCGTCGTTATTTTGTCTACGCTGTATTAGCAAGCGCTTCGGGCCGCGAGAAATGGGAATTCAATACCGAATTAACCAACCCGGCGACCATAAAAGCTTCCATCAGCGTTTCGGAATCTGGCATTTCCTCAGGCGGGTACTCTTCGCGACCGTATGAAGGAAGCATGTCGTCGATTCCGCTTTATCGCCTCTTCTGGTCGAGAGTGGACTATGTACTCGGCCGCTCTCAAACTTGGACGACATGCCAGGAGGCACTGGACGTGCTCGCGGCAAAGAATGAGAACGCACTTGCTTTAAGCGGCCTCTGCGGCCCCACAAGCGAAGGGCGGGACGCGCCACCGCCCCCTCAGATGCCTTCGCCGTCAGCCCGGACTACGGCGCGATGAGCAGCTATATTCTTGCCGTTGTGGCGCTGCTCGCCATGGGAGCCCCCGCCTACGCAGCAAACACGCCATGCTCAGGCATGAAAGGCGGTATTTCCCATTGTCGAGGGGACAAGTTCGTATGCGTCGATGGCAGCACGAGTGCGTCGAAAAAGGACTGCTCCTCCTACATGGGTGGCGCATTCGACAAAGACCCATCAGACCCGCCGCCAAAGTCCAAGCAGCAGTCCAAGCCGCCTCAGTGATGCTCGGCACCATCGTCGGCGCCACCAACGCCCTGGCGGCGGAGCCGGTCGTTGGTCGAGCCACCGTCATCGACGGCGACACGCTTGAGATCCACGGCGAGCGCATTCGCATCGATGGGATCGACGCCCCTGAAAGCCGGCAGACCTGCCATGACCGCGCGACTGAGGAAGACGTGCGCTGCGGTCAGCATGCGGCCCTCTGGCTATCGGACCTGATCGGCGCCCAAACGGTAACGTGCCAGGAGGCCGGAAGGGACAGGTACAAGCGGATGCTGGCGCACTGCGAGGTTGCAGGGCAGGATGTGGGCGCAGCGATGGTCGAAGCGGGCTGGGCGTTGGCCTATGTCCGCTACAGCCGCGAGTACGAGGCGCAGGAGGAGCGCGCACGAAATGCGAAGGCCGGCATCTGGCAGTGGAAATTCGTCGCGCCATGGGATTGGCGGCGCGGTGCCCGCTGATACATGCGCCAGCTTCCGCATGCCCGCTCGCGCGGCCCGGTCTCTCAGACCCGCCAACGATAATGCCCCTGATCGCGCTGGAACCCTTCGCCGTATCGCGCGCGGGTTAGGCATCGTCCTCTACGGCGCGGTCGGCTTGGCGCTTTGGTCGGTCCCGTTTTTGGGTCTCTGGCAGTTGTTCCGTTGATGCCCGCCGCTCGCGCTCGGACCGCGCGAGAGATATGGTGACATCGCCTCCGAACACCCGGAGCGCATCGGCCGCCACCATCATCACGTTGCCAAGGGCCGCGTATTCCGCTGATTGGAGCGGCGCCCGGGCGCATAGCCGACGCAGGTCGGCCCGCACGCCGTGGAGAGCCCGCTCCGCCGCCGCCCGGTCGGCCTCAGTCCAAATCCTCTTCGGGTTCATCCTTCACCCCTGCACGTCGATCAGCCGGGCAAGCGGCAGGCTCCGGGAATAGCCGCTGGAGGCGAGGCGCTGAATCTGTTGCTCAAGATAGGCTTGCCCGACGAGCAGCGCGCGGATGGTTGCGCGCGGGTCCCCATCGCACTCCGCCAGGGCGTGATCGACATCCAACTCACTCACATCAAAAGGCGATGACGGCTCTGTGCGGGGTTCTTTTTGAGTGGTCACGGCCGTCTCCATCGCGGGATTTCCCTTCAATGGATTCCATGAGAACGAAAAGAGAACAAGCCGCTACATATGGTATGACGTGAGCGAGAGAAGCGGAATCTGGAGCACGGGGTCGAGCCCAGCGCTGCCAAGCATGTCGCGCATTCACATACCCGCCCAAGCCTGAGGCTGGGCGGGCTGTGATCAAATCTCTTCCGAAGCCGCAATCACCAGCGAGAGGAGATAGGCCAACAACGGCTTTCTCGCGCGAACCGCCAGCCTATGGAGGTCTCTGGCGAGAGCGCCGATATATTCAACATCGCTAGAGTGTTTCATTTAATTTCCCCCTGACCAAATTTGGTCTTGGGAAATATGAACGGCGCCACCGCGCATTTCTGCGCCTGACTTGTGCTAGCCGGAGTCGTTTCGAGCCGTTTTGATTTTTGGCGCAGTCGCGAACGACAGAGATGGCCGAGACCACCCGGCCACGAGTGCTTTCGCTCTCCGGTCTGCGGGTTTCGGCTGGTTCTCCTGCCGGGCGCCGCCCCGACGATTGGAAGAAAGACGGAAGCCACCGCCAATTCATGGAGCAGGTGGCGATGGTTTTGAATGCCCCTGTGAAGGGCATTTGGAAAGGGACGCGCGGCAACGGCGGCGGGACCATGGCCCACCCGGCGGCAAAATGCTGTCCGCGTAGGTTCGCAGCGATCCGACGTAGCCGCTAGGGCAGATGCTGGGGCACACCCGAGCTTCCGGATCAAAAACCCAGCAGCACCAGCGTTTTCAAGCTGACAGTATGGCGGAGAGGGAGGGATTTGAACCCCCGATACGGTTGCCCGTATGCCGCATTTCGAGTGCGGTGCATTCAACCACTCTGCCACCTCTCCTACCGGGGGCACGGGCGCCGGGGCGCTCGTTGCGTGGTCGTGCGCTTCTAGCGGAGCCGCCGCCGGCTCGCAAGAGACTGCCTCAACAGAAGCAGGGGATGATGGCGTCCATCGCGCGCCCGCTGGCGGCTCACGCGCCCCTCGGTCCTTCTGCTCCTCCTGTGGACGGTCGGCAGGGCCAGCGTCTCCCTGTCATGCCCCGGTGCCCCTCCCCCGTGTCCCAGAGTCCGCCTCGGCCTCCCGGGACGGCTCACGCGCCGTCGATCAGTTCCGGCGGCACGGAGCGGGGACGGCCCTCCTCGTCGATGGCGACGAAGGTGAAGGTGGCCTCGGTGACCTTGCGGGTGTCCTCGCTGGAGCGGGCGCGGCGCCAGGCTTCCACCTCGATGCGCATGGAGGTGCGGCCGATGGTGAGGATTTTGGCGAACAGGCTCACCTCGTCGCCCACGGCGACCGGGCTGAGGAAGGTGATGGCCTCAACCGCGACCGTCGCCGCGCGACCGCGCGAGCGGCGGGCCGCCACGTTGCCGGCCGCAAGGTCCATCTGCGACATAAGCCAGCCGCCGAAAATGTCGCCGTTCGGATTGGTGTCCGCCGGCATGGCGATGGTGCGAATCGACGGAACGTCGTCCGGCATCATGGCCTGCTTGTCGCGCATGTGAGTGACCCCTCGTTTTGGAAAGGGTTTAAAGGCAGATGCCGCAGCGCGAAAGCGTCCGGTGCGGCAAATGCGCAACCCGCGCACAGGAAGTGCCCGAATGGCCCTGCAAGCCAAGGCGCGGCAAGGGGTTTGCGTTGACATTCGCGCCCGTTTGCGCGTAAACGAGCCGCTTCGCGTGGGCAGACTCTGCCCGCACCGATCAACCGACCGAAAGAAGCCGGCCCTTCGAGGCTTGGCGGAACACGAAAGCGAGACAAAGAATGTTCGCGGTCATCAAAGCAGGCGGCAAGCAGTACCGCGTCGCCGCCGACGACGTCATCACCGTGGACCGTATCGAGGCCGAAGCCGGCGCGAGCGTGTCCTTCCCGGTTCTCATGCTCGGTGGCGAGACCATCGTGGTGGGCGCGCCCCTCGTGGACGGTGCTTCTGTCACCGGCGAAGTGGTCGAGCAGGCCCGCGGCGACAAGGTCATCGCCTTCAAGAAGCGCCGCCGTCAGAATTCGAAGCGCAAGCGCGGTTTCCGCGCGGACCTCACGGTCGTGCGCATCACCAGCATCGCCACCGGCGCCTGATAGGAACGGAGAGCACAAATGGCTCATAAAAAAGCAGGCGGCTCGTCCCGTAACGGCCGCGATTCCGCGGGCCGACGCCTTGGCGTGAAGCGTTTTGGCGGCCAGGCCGTCATCGCCGGCAACATCATCGTGCGTCAGCGCGGGACCAAATGGCATCCCGGCACCAATGTGGGCATGGGCAAAGACCATACCCTGTTCGCCCTTGTCGAAGGCAAGGTCGAGTTCCGCACGAAAGCCAACGACCGCACCTACGTATCCGTTGTCCCGGCCGCCCTTGAGGCCGCAGAATAACCGGCGAGACCTGAAAATGCAGGATCCCGCCGGTCTCGTCGACCCGGTGGGAGCCTGATCAAGGTTGATCCTGGCTTCCGGACAGAACCGGGGAGACGAGCGTCTCCCCGGTTTTTCTTTGTCCGCGACCGCCCTCCAGGGCCCAGGAGCCAGCCATGACCATCGTCGAGACACCCATCGGAGTTCCGCTGCGGGAGAGCTGTATCCCCGTCCTCGAAACCGCGCGGCTGGTGCTCCGCGTGCCGCAGATCGAGGACGTTCCGGCCATCGCGGAGCACGCCAACAATCGCAAGATCGCGGAAATGACCGCGAACCTGCCCCATCCCTACCGCGCCTCGGACGGCAGCAGCTTCGTCGCCCAGTGCGCCGCCGCCGAAGGCTTCCATTTTGCCGTCCTGATAAAGACCGAGGGCGAGCCGGAGTTCGCGGGCATGTGCGGGATGACGCGCAAGCCCGGCGAGCGCGCGCCGGAACTCGGCTACTGGTTCGGCGAACCGTTCTGGGGCCGTGGCATCGCCACCGAGGCCGCCCGGGCCATCATCGACTATGCCTTCTCCGAGACCGAGGCCGAAACCATTCTCGGCGCCGCGCGTGTGGTCAATCCGGGCTCCCGCCGGGTGCTGGAGAAGTGCGGCTTCCAGTGGTGCGGCGCCGGCCTGTGCCGGGTGAAGGCGCTCGGCGCCTCCGTGCCGGTGGACCGCTTCCAGCTGGACAAGAGCACCTGGGCCTCGCTGCGCGCCTGGGGCTCCACCGCCCTGCCGCGCCAGCTGTTTCTCGCCCACTGACGCCAGCGGCCCCGATTCGCCATCGGGGCCGTCACGCTGTGCCCCCGCGCGCCCCGCCCTGCCGCATCCTCGGCAGGGGCGGTTCACCATGCGCGATGCAGGCGGGATCGAATGTGGTTTAAACTTGCCGGCGGCGAAGGCGAAGGTGATTCCCCCACCCCGCCG
>NCCY01000189.1:1184-7009 GCA_002279855.1 Rhizobiales bacterium 12-68-15 | reverse complement strand
ACGTCCATGCTGGATGTCCTTTATCTCGTCATCGCCCTCGGCTTCTTCGCGCTGATGGCGGGCTATGCCCGCCTTGCGGCGGGAGGCTGACATGCTCGATCTCCTGCTCGGCGGCGGCGTTGCCTTCGGCCTCGCCGCCTATCTTCTGGTGGCGCTGGTGCGCCCCGAGAAGTTCTGACGCCCTCCCCTCCCCCTTCGGGATTTTTCCGCCATGACCGTCCTCGGCTGGCTTCAGATAGCCATCATCCTCGCCCTCGTCGTCGTCGCGGCCCTTCCGCTCGGCGGCTACATGGCGCGCCTCTATGCCGGTGAGCGCACCTTCCTCACCCCCGTCCTCGGCCCGCTGGAGCGCGGGCTCTACCGCATGGCCGGCGTCGATCCGGCGCGCGAACAGGGCGCCCTCGCCTATACGCTCGCCATGCTGGCCTTCAACGCCGCCGGCTTCGCGCTGCTCTATGCCATCCTGCGCCTGCAAGGGGTGCTGCCGCTGAACCCGCTGGGCTTTTCCGCGCTCTCGCCGGACCTTGCCTTCAACACGGCGGTCAGCTTCGTCACCAACACCAACTGGCAGTCCTATGCGGGCGAGACCACCATGAGCCTGTTCAGCCAGATGGCGGGGCTCACGGTGCAGAACTTCCTCTCCGCCGCCACCGGCCTTGCCCTCGCGGTCGCGCTGGTGCGGGCGTTTGCCCGGTCCAATGCGCCGGGCGTCGGCAACTTCTTCGTCGATATGACGCGCTCGGTGCTCTATGTGCTGCTGCCGCTCGCCATCGTCACCGGGCTTGCGCAGGTGTGGATGGGCGTGCCGCAGACGCTGGACGCCACGGTCACGGCCACCACGGTGGAAGGCGCGCGCCAGACCCTCGCCATGGGGCCGGTGGCCTCGCAGATCGCCATCAAGCAGCTCGGCACCAATGGCGGCGGCTTCTTCAACGTGAATGCCGCCCATCCCTTCGAGAACCCCAACCCGCTCTCCAATGCGCTGGAAATCTGGCAGATGCTGGTGGTCTCGGCCGCCCTCGTATTTGCCTTCGGCCGGCTGGTGGGCGACCGCCGTCAGGCGCGGGCGCTGGTGGCGGTGGTGGCCATCATCCTGGTTGCCGGCGTCGCCGTGACCTATTGGGCGGAAGCGGCGGGCACGCCCTCCCTCATCGCCGCCGGCATCGACCCGGCGGGCGGCAACATGGAGGGCAAGGAGGTCCGCTTCGGACTTGCCGCCTCCGCCCTGTTCGCCGCCGTCACCACCGGCCTGTCGGACGGCGCGGTGAACGCCATGCACGGCTCCTTCACGCCGATCGGCGGGCTGGTGCCCATGTTCCTGATCCAGCTGGGTGAAATCCTGCCGGGCGGCGTCGGCTCGGGCCTGTACGGGCTGCTGGTGATGGCCGTCATCGCGGTGTTCGTCGCCGGCCTGATGGTGGGCCGCACCCCGGAATATCTCGGCAAGAAGATCGAGGCGAAGGAAGTGAAGATGGCGATCCTCGCCATCCTGATCCTGCCCACCGCGATCCTCGGCTTCTCCGCGGTGGCGGCGGTGCTTCCGGATGCGCTCGCCGGCCTCGGCAATGCCGGTCCGCACGGCCTGTCCGAAATCCTCTACGCCTATTCCTCGGCGGCGGGCAACAACGGCTCGGCCTTTGGCGGGCTCTCGGCCAACAGCCCCTGGTGGAACACGACGCTGGGCCTTGCCATGCTGCTCGGTCGCTTCGCCTACATCGTGCCCATGATGGCGATTGCCGGCTCGCTCGCCGCCAAGACCCGCCTTGCCGCCTCGTCCGGCACCTTCCCGACCCACGGGCTCCTGTTCGTGGGCCTGCTGGTCGGCGTCATCCTCATCCTCGGCGGTCTCCAGTTCTTCCCCGCGCTCGCCCTCGGCCCCATTGCCGAGCAGGTGCAGATGCTGGCCGGCAAGACCTTCTGACGAGACCTCCCGAGATCTTTCGGAGACATCTGAAATGTCCACTCCTTCCCAAGCGAAGACCGGCTCCGCCTTCGCCTCGCCCGAACTGATCGGGCGGGCGCTGCGGGACGCCGTCCTGAAGCTCAATCCCGCCATTCTGATGCGCAACCCGGTGATCTTCGTCACCGAGATCGTGGCCGCTCTGGTCACCGTGATCTTCGTGCGCGACCTCATCGCCGGCAATCCGCTGGCCTTCACCGGGCAGATCATGGCCTGGCTCTGGTTCACCGTGCTGTTCGCCAACTTCGCGGAAGCCATTGCCGAGGGGCGCGGCCGCGCGCAGGCGGATTCGCTGCGCAAGGCCCGCACCGATGCGGTCGCCAAGCGTCTGCGTGATCCCGCCGTGCACGAGGGGGCGGAGGCCGTCTCCGCGCTCGACCTGAAGGTGGGCGACCATGTGCTGGTGGAGGCGGGCGACCTTATCCCCGGAGACGGCGAGATCGTGGCGGGCATCGCCTCGGTCAACGAAGCCGCCATCACCGGCGAATCCGCGCCCGTCATCCGCGAATCCGGCGGCGACCGCTCGGCCGTCACCGGCGGCACCACCGTCATCTCGGACTGGATCGTGGTGCGCATCACCGCCGCGCCCGGCTCCTCCTTCCTCGACCGCATGATCGCGCTGGTGGAAGGCGCCGAACGCCAGAAGACCCCCAACGAGCTGGCGCTCTCCATCCTGCTCGTGGGCATGACGCTGATTTTCCTCATCGCCGTGGTCTCCCTCGCCGGGCTCGGCCGCTATGCGGCAGCGGACGTGCCGGTGCCGGTGCTGGTGGCGCTGCTGGTGACGCTCATCCCCACCACCATCGGCGGCCTGCTCTCGGCCATCGGCATCGCCGGCATGGACCGGCTGATCCGCCACAACGTGCTCGCCATGTCCGGCCGCGCAGTGGAAGCGGCGGGCGACGTCGATACCCTGCTGCTGGACAAGACCGGCACCATCACCTTCGGCAACCGCATGGCGACCGAGATCATCCCCGTTCCCGGCGTCAGCGAGCGGGATGCGGCGCGCATCGCCGTGGAGGCGAGCCTTGCGGACGAGACGGCGGAAGGCCGTTCCATCCTCGCCCTTGCCCGCGAGAAATTCGGTATCACGGCTGATGCGGACGGGCTGGCGGGCGCCAGCTTCGTGCCCTTCACGGCCGCCACCCGACTCTCCGGCGTGGATGTGGGCAGCCGGCGCATCCGCAAGGGCGCGGTGGATGCGGTGAAGCGGTTCGTCCAGTCGGTGGACCCGAGGGCGACCACCGGCATCGCCGCTTTCGATGCGGCGGTGGAGAAGATCGCCCGCTCCGGCGGCACCCCGCTCGGCCTCGCCGAGGACGGCCGCCTGCTGGGCGTGATCCACCTGAAGGACGTGGTGAAGCCCGACATCAAGGAGCGGTTCGCCGAACTGCGCCGCATGGGCATCCGCACGGTGATGGTGACGGGCGACAACCCCGTCACCGCCGCCGCCATCGCCTCCGAGGCCGGGGTGGACGACTTCATCGCCGAGGCCACCCCGCAGGACAAGCTTGCCTATATCCGCACCGAGCAGCGCCACGGCCGTCTGGTCGCCATGTGCGGCGACGGCACCAACGACGCCCCCGCCCTGGCGCAGGCGGACGTGGGCGTGGCCATGCAGAGCGGCACCCAGGCCGCCCGCGAGGCCGGCAACATGGTGGATCTCGACAGCGACCCCACCAAGCTCATCGAGATCGTGGGCATCGGCAAGCAGTTGCTGATGACGCGCGGCGCGCTCACCACTTTCTCCATCGCCAACGACGTGGCGAAATACTTCGCCATCATCCCCGCCCTGTTCATCGCCGCGATCCCGGAACTGGGGCTGCTCAACGTGATGGGGCTGCACTCGCCGCAGAGCGCCATCCTGTCGGCGGTGATCTTCAACGCCCTCATCATCATCGCGCTGATCCCGCTGGCCCTGCGCGGTGTGGCGTATCGCGCCCAGCCTGCGGCGCAGGTGCTCGGCCGCAACCTCGCGCTCTATGGCGGGGGCGGCGTCATCCTGCCGTTCATCGGCATCAAGCTCATCGACCTCGCCGTGTCGGCGCTCGGCCTTGCCTGAGGACACCATCATGCTGACCCATCTTCGTCCGGCGGTGACGCTGCTCGCCGCCTTCACCCTCCTCACCGGGATCGCCTATCCCCTCGCCATGACCGGCGCGGCGCAGGCGCTCTTTCCCCAGCAGGCGCGGGGCTCGCTCGTGGAGCGCAACGGCGCCGTGATCGGCTCCACCCTGATCGGCCAGTCCTTCAGCGCGCCGGTCTATTTCCATCCCCGCCCCTCGGCGGCGGGCGAGGGCTATGACGCGGCGGCCTCGTCCGGCACCAATCTCGGCCCCACCAGCGCCAAGCTCGCGGACCGCCTGAAGGCGGACGCCGCCGCGCTCCGGGCGGACGGCGTGGCCGGGCCGGTTCCCGCCGATGCGGTGACCACGTCCGGCAGCGGGCTCGACCCGCACATCTCGCCCGCCTTCGCCCTGGCGCAGGTGCCGCGCGTCGCCGCAGCCCGCAAGCTGGACGCCACGCTTGTCCGCGATCTCGTGACGGCCCACATAGAGGGACCGCAACTCGGCGTGCTGGGTGATCCGAGTGTCAATGTCCTCGCTCTCAACCTCGCTCTGGACGCGGCGCAGCCTGCGGCCCCGCCGCGCTGAGGACTGCCGGTGACCATGGAACCCTCCCGCGCCGATCCGGAGGCGCTGCTTGCCGCCGCCGAGCGGGAGGCGCGCGGCAAGCTGCGCATCTTCCTCGGCGCCGCGCCGGGGGTGGGCAAGACCTATGCGATGCTGAGTGCCGCCCGCGCCGCCCGCGCGGGCGGCCTCGACGTGGTGGCCGGGCTCGTGGAGACCCACGGCCGGGCAGAGACGGCGGCGCTGCTGGAGGGGCTGGACCTGCTGCCCCGCAAGGGCATCGCCTATCGCGGCCGGCTGGTGCAGGAATTCGATCTCGAAGCCGCCCTCGCCCGCCGCCCCGCCTTGCTGCTGGTGGACGAGTACGCCCATTCCAACGTGGAGGGCAGCCGCCACCCCAAGCGCTGGCAGGATGTGCAGGACCTGCTCACGGCCGGCATCGACGTGTGGACGACGCTGAACATCCAGCATGTGGAAAGCCTCAACGACGTGGTCCAGCGCATCACCGGCGTGCGGGTGCGCGAGACCGTGCCGGACACGGCGCTCCAGAAGGCGGACGAGATCATTCTCGTGGACCTGCCGTCGGACGAACTCATCAAGCGCCTCGCCGACGGCAAGGTCTATGTGGAGGACACCGCCGCACGGGCGGTGCAGAGCTTCTTCAAGCCGTCCAACCTCACCGCCCTGCGCGAACTGGCGCTGCGGCGGGTGGCGGCGCGGGTGGACAGCGACCTTCTGGAGCGGATGCAGGGCTCCGCCATCGAAGGCCCGTGGGCGGCGGGGGAACGGCTGCTGGCCTGCGTCGGGCCGGACATGGCCGCCGAGCGCGTGGTGCGGGAGGCCAAGCGCCTCGCAGACCTGATGGACGCGCGCTGGTTCGCGGTCACCGTCGAGCGGCCCGGCCACGTCATGCCGACACGGGAGCGCGCGCGGCTCGATGCCGGCATGCGGCTGGCCGAGAGCCTCGGCGCGGAGACGCGGGCGCTGGTGGCCGATGACATGCCCCGGGAACTGCTGCGGTTCGCGCGGTTCGAGAATGTCACCCAGATCATCATCGGCAAGGCCAGCCGCCGCTGGCCGTCCGGATGGCTGCGCCGCACATTGTCCGACGCGCTGGTGCGCGCCTCCGACGGCGTCGCCGTCCATGTGGTGACCGCAGAGACACCCCCGCGCGGCGCGGACTGGCGTGCGCGCGTGCCCCCGCCGGGGCCCTGGGCCGGCTATCTGACGGCGGC
>NCCY01000189.1:0-1077 GCA_002279855.1 Rhizobiales bacterium 12-68-15 | reverse complement strand
CATGAATTGCTGGCGCTGGTGGTCTTCCTCATCCTGGCGGTCATCATCTCCGCCATTGCCGGGCGGGCGCGGGAGCAGGCGCGCCTTGCGGCGCAGCGGATGCGGGCGACGCGCCGGCTCTACGATTTCACACGCAAGCTCTCGGCCCAGCCGGACGGCCCGTCCGTGGCGGAGGCCGCGGCGGTGGAGCTGCACGGCGCGCTGGGGCGGGCGGGCGTCATCCTGCTGGAGCGCGACGGCACGCTCGCCATCGCCGCCGCCTGGCCACCGGAGGACCGGCTGGACACCGCCTCCATGACCGCCGCCCGCTGGGCCTTCGACCATGGCGAGGCGGCCGGCGCCGGCACAGGAACCCTGCCCACCGCACCCTGGCTGTTCCGCCCGCTGGGCGGGATGGAGGGCGGCCCGCGCATCGGCGTCATCGGCATCGAGCAACTGCCCGCAACCGCGCTGGACGCCGAAAGCGCGGGCATACTGGGCACCCTCTCCGAACAGACGGCGGCCGCGCTGGTGCGCGCGCGGCTGTCGGCGGAGGTGACGCAGGCGCGCACCGCCGCCGAGACCGAGCGGGTGCGCAACATCCTGCTCGCCTCCATCAGCCACGACTTCCGGACCCCGCTCGCCTCCATCCTCGGGGCGGCGACGAGCCTGATCGACTATGGCGCGGACATCCCGCCGGAGGCGCGGCGCGACCTGCTGGGGCAGATGCGGGAGGAGGCGGAAAACCTCGATCTGATGGTCCGCAACCTCCTCTCCATGACCCGCCTCGAAGCCGGTGCCATGGACCTGCGGCGGGACTGGGTGGATGTCGCGGAGCTGCTGAACCGCGCGGTGGCGGCGGTGCGCAAGCGCGGCGCGCCGCAGCGCTTCACGGTCGCGGCGGATGCCGGCCTGCCTCTGGTGGAGGCCGACCCGATCCTGATGGATCAGGCGCTGGGCAATGTGGTGGCGAATGCGGTGCGCTATGCCGGCGCGTCGGCGCACATCACCCTGTCCGCCAGCGCCGGGGCGGGGCATCTGACCATCGCCGTGACCGATGACGGGCCGGGCATTCCGCCGCAGACCTTGCCGCACGTC
>NCCY01000188.1 GCA_002279855.1 Rhizobiales bacterium 12-68-15 | reverse complement strand
GTGCGCCAGGTGAGGTCGGCTTCCTTCTTCTCGCGCCCGGCCCCGCCCCGGAAGGCCTCGGCGAGGACCAGCAGCCGCTCGGTGCCGTCCTCGCGGCGGTTGAGGACCACGTCCTCGCAGGCCTCGCGCAGGTCCGGCTTGATCTCGTTATAGACCGCAAGCTGGCCGGCATTGACGATGCCCATGTCCATGCCCGCCTGAATGGCATGGTAGAGAAACACCGCGTGCATCGCCTCGCGCACCGGCTCGTTGCCCCGGAACGAGAAGGAGAGGTTGGAGACGCCGCCGGAAATGTGCGCGTGGGGCAGGTTCTGCCGGATCCAGCGCGTCGCCTCGATGAAAAACACGCCATAGGGGGCGTGTTCCTCGATGCCGGTGGCAACCGCGAAGATGTTGGGATCGAAGATGATGTCTTCCGGCGGAAGCCCCACTTCCTCGGTCAGGATGCGGTAGGCGCGGGCGCAGATCTCGGTCTTGCGCTCGAACGTGTCCGCCTGCCCCTTCTCGTCGAAGGCCATGACGACCACGGCGGCGCCATAGCGGCGCACGAGGCGGGCCTGCGCCCGGAAATTGTCCTCGCCTTCCTTCATGGAGATGGAATTGACGATGCCCTTGCCCTGAATGCACTTCAGGCCGGCCTCGATGATGTCCCACTTGGAACTGTCCACCATCACCGGCACGCGGGCGATGTCGGGTTCGGCGGCCACGAGGTTCAGGAACGAGACCATGGCGGCCTTCGAATCCAGCAGGCCCTCGTCCATGTTCACGTCGATCACCTGCGCGCCGCTCTCCACCTGCTCGCGGGCCACCGCAAGGGCGGCGGGGAAGTCGCCGTTGGTGATGAGCTTGCGGAACTTGGCCGAGCCCGTGACATTGGTGCGCTCGCCCACGTTCACGAACGGGATTTCGGGCGTCAGCTCGAACGCTTCGAGCCCCGACAGGCGCAGGCGCGGCGGCAACGTGGGGATGGCACGGGGCGCGTGCGGGGCGACGGCCTTCGCGATGGCGCGGATATGGTCCGGCGTGGTGCCACAGCACCCGCCGACGATGTTGACGAGGCCCGATGCGGCGAACTCGCCCACCAGCGCCGCCATGGCCTCGGGGCTCTCGTCATACATGCCGAACTCGTTCGGCAGGCCGGCGTTGGGATAGGCGCAGACCAGCGTGTCGGCAACCCGGCCCAGCTCAAGGATGTGCGCGCGCATCTCCTTGGCGCCGAGCGCGCAGTTGAGGCCGATGGAGAAGGGCTGCGCGTGGCGCAGCGCGTACCAGAAGGCGGAGGGCGTCTGGCCGGACAGGGTGCGGCCAGACAGGTCGGTGATGGTGCCCGAGATCATCACCGGCACGCGCCGGCCCAGTTCGTCGAACAGGCCCTCGATGGCGAACACCGCCGCCTTGGCGTTCAGGGTGTCGAAGATGGTCTCGATCAGAAGCAGGTCCGACCCGCCCTCCAGCAGGCCGCGCGCCTGCTCGCCATAGGCCTGCGCCAGTTCGTCGAAGGTCACGGCGCGGAAGCCGGGATCGTTCACGTCCGGAGAGATGGAGGCGGTGCGGTTGGTGGGGCCGATGGCGCCGGCCACGAAACGCGGGCGGCCGTCCTTCTCCTGCGCGATCCGCGCCGCCTCCTTGGCGAGGCGGGCGCCCTCCACGTTCAGTTCGTAGGCCAGCGCCTCCATGCCGTAATCGGCCTGGGCGATGGTGGTGGAGGAGAAGGTGTTGGTCTCGACGATGTCCGCGCCGGCGAGGAAATATTCCAGATGGATGTCGCGGACCGCATCGGCCTGGGTCAGGTTCAGAAGGTCGTTATTGCCCTTCACGTCCTGACCCCAGTCCGCAAACCGCGCACCGCGATAGCCCGCCTCATCCAGCTTCAGGTTCTGGATCATGGTGCCCATGGCGCCGTCGAGCACCAGGATGCGCTCGCGGGCTGCAGCGGTGAGGACGGAGGACGTGTCGGTCTGCGTGGTCATGGAACACTCGTTTCTACCGGGACGGCGACGCGGGGCGTGGGCACCCGCCTCTTAACCCGCGAGACGTTGCGCGGGGGTTTCGGCCGCGCCGGGACGCAGGCCGAGAAGGTGGCAGATGGCGTAGACGAGATCGGCGCGGTTGAGGGTGTAGAAGTGGATGTCCCCCACCCCGCGATCCACGAGGTCCGTCACCTGTTCGGCCGCCACCGCGGCGGCGATCAGCTTGCGGGTCTCGGGATCATTCTCCAGCCCCTCGAACCGCTTCAGCAGCCAGGCCGGCACGCTCGCGCCGGTGCGGCCGGCGAAGTTCGCCGCCTGCTTGAAATTGGTCACCGGCAGGATGCCGGGCAGGATCGGGATGTCGATGCCCGCCGCTCGCACCTTGTCCAGAAAGCGGAAATAGACATCGTTCTCGAAGAAGAACTGGGTAATGGCGCGGGTCGCGCCCGCATCCACCTTGCGCTTCAGATAGTCGATATCCGCATCGAGGCTAGGGCTTTCCGGATGTTTTTCCGGATAGGCGGAGACGGAAACCTCGAAATCACCGAGGCGCCGGATGCCGGCCACAAGGTCGCAGGCATGGGCATAGCCCTGCGGATGGGGTTCGTAGGCGGTGCCGACCCCGGTCACCGGATCGCCCCGCAGCGCGACGATGTGGCGGATGCCGGCCTGCGCATAGTCGCGCACCACCTCGTCGATCTCCGCGCGGCTCGCGGCGACGCAGGTGAGATGGGCGGCGGGGGCAAGGCCCGTCTCGCGGGCGATCCGCTCCACCGTCGCATGGGTCCGCTCGCGGGTGGAGCCGCCGGCGCCATAGGTGACCGAGACGAAGCTCGGCCCGAGCGGGGCGAGGCGGTCGATGGACGCCCAGAGGGTGCGCTCCATCTCTTCCGTCTTCGGCGGAAAGAACTCGAACGACACGCGGACGGGCGGACGCGACGTCTCCCGGCTCGCCCGGATCGGCGATGTCATCACGCAACCTCCCTGTCTGTCTTTTCGGCGGCGGGGGCGGAGGCCGGCACCGGCCTCGGATCGCGCGCACGCCATATGGATACGGTCAAGGCGCCCTCGGTCGCCGTTTCGGGCGGCAGGGCGCGGAACAGATCGGGCGCCAGGCCGGCCTGCGCCATCCAGCCCCACACCGCGTCCTGCGGGAAGCCGAGCCGGCGGTGGGCGTGGGCCTCGCGCAGGAATTCGAGATCGTGGGGGGCAAAGTCCACCACCACCAGCCGCCCGCCGGGCCGCAACAGCCGCGCCGCCTCACGCAGCGCGCGGGCGGGATCATCAAGGAAGTGCAGCACCTGATGAACCAGCACGGCATCGAAACTGTCGCGGGGCATGGCGAGGTTGAAGATGTCGCCCTGCCGCACGGCGCAATTGCGCACGCCGGCCCGCTCCAGATTGACCCGCGCGACGCCCAGCATGTCCGGCGACAGATCGAGGCCGATGCCACGCTGGATGCGGGGGGAGAGGATTTCCAGCATCCGCCCCGTGCCGGTGCCGAGATCGAGCAGGGTGTCGATCTCCATGTCGGCGAGGGCGGCGCACACTTCCTGCTCCACCCGCGCCTCGGCCACATGCAGCGAGCGGATGGCGTCCCAGCGGGCGGCATGGGTGGCGAAATAGGCCTGCGCCTGCGCGGCGCGCGCGGCACGCACCTCCGCGAGGCGCTCGCGATCCCGGCGAATCAGGTCGTCGTCGGTGTCCAGCAGCGCCAGCAGCGTGCTGACCAGCGCACCGCGCCCCGCCTCCGAGGCCCGGCGATAGAACACCCAGCTCGCTTCACGATGGCGCTCGACCAGCTCGGCATCCGCCAGCAGCTTGAGATGACGGGAAATGCGGGGCTGCGACTGACCGAGGATGTCGGTGAGTTCGGACACCGTCAGTTCGGCTTCGTCCAGCAGGGCGAGCAGGCGCAGGCGCGTGTCCTCTCCGGCAGCCTTCAGGCCATCGAGGAGCGCGGCATAGGGAAGCGGCCAGGACTCGCTTGCGGAGACATCTAACGACATAAAGATATCTTTATGTGCAAACCGAAAAGAGCGCAAGGCCACCCGAGTCCGGCCGCCCTGTGACAGTTAAGGCACGGCTACCGTGCTTTGCCGGCGAACACGTGCGTGTGCATTGCGGCAGAGACCACGGGCGACTAATGCTGAACGGGAACGAGCGGCGCATCCTGACGTTGTTGCGACAAAGGTGGCCCGTCCTTGCGACGGCACCAGCCTGAGGACAGCGAAAAAATGTACACCGTTTCCAATTTCGTCACGTTTCATCGTTAGCACGAAGATCATGAAGCTGCGCACGACTCTTCTCACCGCCCTGGGCGCATCGCTGCTGGCCGTGCCGGCCGCGCAGGCCCAGATCTATCAGGGGCAGACCTACGTGGTCCCCTCCTATGTCACCGGCCCTGCCGATGAGGAGGAGACGGGGGCTATCCGTCCGGATCTGCCGGCAGGGTCCCTCCCCGGCTATCGTGATCCCTATGCGGCCAACAGCCCGCGCGGCGATTACGTGCAGAGCGCTCCGATGGCGCCGCCGGCCGGCACCGCGCAGGCCCCCACCTATGCGCCCGTCAACGGGCAGCAGGGGTATGGCCAGCAGCAGGGCTATGTGCAGCCGGGACAGGCCTCGACCGGCCCCGGACAGCCCATGGCCATTGCACCCGGCGCGCTGCCTCCGCCGAACGCCCAGCAGATTCCGCCCCAGCAGGGTTATGCCCAGCCCGGCGGCTACCCGCAGGGCCAGCAGACCGGCTATGTCCAGCCCGGCTACCAGCCGGCGCCGGCCGCGACACCGGGCTATGAAGGCTCCTACCGTCAGGACGCCCTGCTTCAGGCCGCCCGCGGCGGTCAGCCGGAAGCCGCTGTGGCGCCCGGCCAGGTAAGCTATACCCCCACCATGCGCGATGCCGGGCCGGCGCCCACCGGCTCCTACGGGCCGAACGCCGCCGTCGTGCCGGGCACGCAGGAGGCCCCGCAGGGCTTCCGCATCGAGAATGTGGACCCGAGCGAGCCGGTCGATCCGCGATTCCGCCGCCAGACCGTGGACTATGTGACCACGCAGCCGGTCGGGACCATCGTGATCGATACCGCCAACACGTACCTCTATTACGTGCTCGGCAACGGCAAGGCGATGCGCTACGGCATCGGCGTCGGACGCGAAGGTTTCACCTGGGCCGGCACCGAAAAGGTCACCCGCAAGGCGGAATGGGCCGATTGGCGTCCGCCGACCGAAATGATCGAGCGCCAGCCTTACCTGCCGCGCTTCATGGCGGGTGGACCGGGCAATCCGCTCGGCGCACGCACTCTTTATCTGGGCGGCACGGTGTACCGCATCCACGGCACCAACGAGCCGCAGACCATCGGCAAGTTCGTGTCCTCCGGCTGCTTCCGCATGCTGAACGCCGACGTGGAAGACCTTTACGAGCGCGTGAAGGTTGGAACGCGGGTGGTCATCCTGCCCAAGTCCAACACCACCGGCCCGCAGGCCAATGCCGCTGGCGGCAAGCCGGCGCCGACCACATCGCGCTGAGCGGCCAAAGCTGAACAAACCCCGCCTGGCCCGGCCCGGCGGGGTTTTTTATTGCCCGGCGGCCGGCGTGAAAACCGGGACGCGCGCGGAATGCTTGGCGCGCGGCGGGCTTGTCGATTAAGACCATGGCGGGGGACGTCGGTACGGTCGGGCCAGGGCCGGCACATCGGCATCGTGCGCGGCAAGCTCACCTTCTGGCGGGTGATCGGCGTGCTCGCCATCGTCGCGGCCATCGCGGCGACCACCTATGCCGTGGTGGGCCGTCCGTTCGGCGAGCAGTCGCCCCATGTGGCGCGCGTCGCCATCGGCGGGCTGATCCGCAACGACCGCGACCGCGTGGAGATGCTGGACAAGATCGGCAAGTCCAACGCCTCGGCCGTCATCCTGTCCATCGACAGCCCCGGCGGCACCGTCACAGGTTCCGAGCAATTGTTCGATGCCCTGCGCCGGCTGTCCGAAAAGAAGCCGGTGGTGGCGGTGGTGGAGGGCATGGCAGCCTCCGGCGCCTATATCGCCGCCATGGGCTCCGACCACATCATCGCCCGGCGCAACTCCATTGTCGGGTCGGTGGGGGTCATCTTCCAGTTTCCCAACGTCACCGACCTGCTGAAGAGCGTGGGTGTGACGGTGGAGGACATCAAATCCAGCCCGCTCAAGGCCTCCCCCAATCCCTATACTCCCACCACGCCGGAAGCCCGCGCCGCCATCAACAGCCTCGTCATGGACAGCTATGGCTGGTTCAAGGGCCTGGTGAGCGAGCGGCGCAAGCTCTCCGACCAGAAGCTCGACACCGTCACCGACGGGCGCGTCTTCACCGGACATCAGGCGCTGGGCCTGCAACTGGTGGATGAGCTCGGCGACGAGCGGACGGCACGGGAATGGCTGGCGCGGGAAAAGGGCGTGTCCCGCGACCTGCGGGTGCGCACATGGCGCACATCCAGCGTTGGCGACGAGTTCGGCTGGCTGAAAGGCAGCGCCACGCGCCTGCTGGACACGCTCGGCCTCGGCCCCCTCGCGGGCCTGCTGTCGCAACTTACGGGAGAGGCGCTGGAGCGGGCCCAGCTTGACGGGCTGCTGGCCCTCTGGCACCCTCGCCAAGGTAGCTGAAAACATTTCGGAACTGGTCCAGAAGATCGCCGAGGCCAACCCGCACCTCTACCAGAGGGACGTGGAGAACATCGTCAACGCCATCCTGGAGCAGATCGTCTCCGCCTTGTCGCGGGGCGACCGGGTGGAACTGCGCGGGTTCGGCGCCTTTTCCGTGAAGAAGCGGGAAGCGCGCACCGGCCGCAATCCGCGCACCGGGAAGCAGGTGGACGTGACCGAGAAGTGCGTGCCTTATTTCAAGACCGGCAAGGAGATGCGCGAGCGTCTCAACGGACAGGCGTGAGCGGCACGGTGCGGCGCTTCCTCTCCCTCCTCATCGGCCTTCCGGTCTGCATCGCCATCGTCGCGCTGGCCGTGGCCAATCGCCGGCCCGTAGCGCTGTCGTTCGATCCGTTCAGCGCCGCCACCTCCGGGCTGAACGTGCAGGTGCCGCTGTTCGCCATCATCTTCGCGTCGCTCATCGTGGGCGTGGTGCTGGGCGGCGTGGCGGTCTGGTTCGGCCAGCACCGTTTCCGCAAGGAAGCCCGCAGCAGCCGCAAGGCCGCGCCGCCGCCCGCCCCGCGCGGCCCAGCCCTGCCGGCGCCCGTCCGCCGCGCCTGAGGCGCTTTGATGGGTTCGGCTGGAGCCGAACCCCGATCGCGCGCGATGGCGGCTGTGTCAGGCTTCGTGCGCTTCGGAAGGCGCTCTCGGGCACCGGCCGACACACCATATGCCACATCACGCTCGGGATATGAGGGCGCGCGGGGCTACGCCTCAGTGGCCGGCGGATGCGCGGGGCAGCTCCAGCCGCGCGCGTTCCGCGTCGAACCGCTCGATGATGATCTTCACCAGCAGCGTCAGGAGCGCGACGCCGGCAAGGATGGTCGCGGCGGCGAAGGCGGCGACGGCCTGATTGTCCTGATAGAGCAGCTCGATCTGCAACGGCAGGGTGGAGGTCTGGCCGCGAATGTTGCCGGACACCACGGAGACGGCGCCGAACTCGCCCATCACCCGCGCATTGCAGAGCGCCGCGCCATACAGCAAGGCGAACCGCACGTTGGGCAGCGTGACGGTGCGCAGGATGCGCCAGCCCGAGGCGCCGAGCGTCACCGCCGCCTCCTCTTCCTCGCGGCCCTGCGCCATCATCAGCGGGATGATCTCGCGCGCCACGAACGGTGCTGTCACGAACAGGCTCGCCAGCACGATGCCGGGCACGGCGAACATGATCTTGATGTCCCAGGCGTCCAGCAGCGGACCGAGCAGCCCCTGCGCGCCATAGACGAACAGATAGGCGACGCCGGCGACGATGGGCGAAATGGAGAAGGGTAGTTCGATGAGGGCCAGCAGGAGTCCGCGCCCCGGAAAGCTGAACTTGGTGACCGCCCA
>NCCY01000187.1 GCA_002279855.1 Rhizobiales bacterium 12-68-15 | reverse complement strand
CTGCGCCTGTGCGTCCGCCATGCGTCCTCCCGTGGTGAGCCCCACCTTCTTGCGCGGTGCGCGCAGGCCGCACAAGGGCGTCATGCGATTGTCCCGCATGGGGAAACATGCGCCTCACGGGCCGGCCATGCCCGCCGCGCCGGCCGGCAACACTTGCCTCCCGTACCGCAGGCGGTCAATATCCCCGCCCCGAACGACGGAGGCGCCACATGCGGGATTTGATCGCCCGACTCCAGACCAAGCTGGACATCAGCGAGGATGCGGCGCGCAGGGCCATCGAGGTGGTGGTGGGGTTCATTTCCCATGAAGCCCCGGCCGGTGCCCTCGACGAACTGGATGCCGCCATTCCCGGCCTGAAGGTGCTGGCGGAGACCCTGCCCGACGACGCGACGATTCCCGCCGGCTCGCGCCATTTCGGTGGCATGGCGCGGCTGATGATGCTGGCGGACCGCATGATGGCCGCCGGCATGACCATGCCGCAGGTGCAGGATGCGACGCGGGAAATCATCGCCTATGCCCGCGAACGGGCGGGCGCGCCGCTGGTGGAGCGCATCGTCGCGGCCATTCCCGGCCTGCGGCAGGTGGCTTGAGGCACGCCGTGCCTGCGGCGCGACGGAACACGATCCGAGGCTGACATGACCCCTTCCGCCGGCCGTCCGCGCCAGATCCGCGCGCGGGGGCACGTTCTCTCGTGCGAGCGCACGCTCATCATGGGTGTGCTCAATGTGACCCCGGACTCCTTCTCCGACGGCGGCCGCAGCGCGGAACCGCACGATGCCCTCGCCAACGCCCTCGCCATGGCGGCGGAGGGAGCGGACATGCTGGACATCGGCGGCGAATCCACCCGGCCCGGCCATGTGCCGCTGTCGGCCGAGGACGAATGGGCGCGCATCGCGCCGGTGTTTGCGGGCCTCGCCGGCCGTGACGGGCTGCCGCCCCTCTCCATCGACACCTGGAAGGCGGATGTGGCGCGCCGCGCCCTTGTGGCGGGGGCGTCCATCGTCAACGACATCTGGGGCTTCCAGCGCGAGCCGGACACGGCGCATGTGGCCGCCGAGTTCGGCGCCGCCGCCGTGGTCATGCACAATCGCGAGACGATTGATCCCGCCATCGACATCATCGCCGACATGCTGGCCCTGTTCGAGCGGGCGCTGGAACAGGCGGAGGCCGCCGGCCTGCCCCGCGCGGATGTGGTGCTCGACCCCGGCATCGGCTTCGGCAAGACGCCGGAGCAGAATCTCGACGCCCTGCGCCGCCTCTCCGAACTGCGCGTTCTCGGCCAGCCGATCCTGCTCGGCGCCTCGCGCAAATCCTTCATCGGCCGAATCTATACCAGCACCCCGCAGGAGCGGCTGCCGGGCTCCATCGCCGCCCATGTGGCGGGCATCCTTGCCGGGGTGGAGATCATCCGTGTGCATGACGTGGCCGCCCATGTGCAGGCCGCGCGCGTCGCCGACGCCATCCGGCCGCGCCCGTGACCCGCGCCTATCTCTGCCTCGGCGGCAATGTGGGAGTTGTAGCGGACACGCTGGCCCTGGCGCTGGAGCATCTCAGTGCGGCCGGTGTGCGCGTCGGCGCCCGGTCCTCGCTCTACCGCACGCCGCCCTGGGGGCCGGTGGCCCAGCCGGATTATGTGAACCAGGTGGTGGAAGTGTTCACCGACCTGCCGCCCCCCGCCCTCCTGCGCCTCGCGCTGGAGGTGGAGCGCAAGCTCGGCCGCAATCGCAGCCGGGAAGAGCGCTTCGGCCCCCGCCGGATCGATATCGACCTCCTGCTTCACGGCGACACAGCCTGGGCGGATGAGGACCTGATCCTGCCCCATCCGCGGCTTGCGGAACGCGCCTTCGCGCTGGTGCCGCTGCTGGAGATCGCACCCGACGCCCGCATCGGCGACCTCAGCGCCCGCGACGCCCTTGCCACGCTGGACACGTCGGGAATCGAGCGGCTGGACTGAGCCGGTCGCCCGCCACGCCCCCTCGCGGAGGCCGTGGCAGGCGACGCCGTAACCTTGGGCGTCAGGCCACCTTGCGGCGCTCGTGACGTCCCTCGCCGATCTCCTCGACGATCTTCTTCACGAAGGCCGGCAGATCCTGTGGCGAGCGGCTGGTGATGATGCCCTGGTCGGTCACCACCTCCCGGTCCATCCAGGTCGCCCCGGCATTCTCGATGTCCTTGCGGATGGAGGCGTAGGAGGTCGCCTTCCGCCCCTTCAGGGCATCCGCCTGCGCCAGCAGCCACGGGGCGTGGCAGATGGCGGCAACGGTCTTGCCCGCATCGAGGAAGGACTTCACCACCCGCATGGCATCCTCATCCACGCGCAGCACGTCCGGATTGATCTGCCCGCCCGGCAGAACCAGCGCGTCATAGCTGGACGGATCGGCGTCCGCGATCCTGAGATCGGACGGCACGGTCTCGCCCCAGTCCTTCCCGCTCCATCCACGGATCGCCTTGCCCTCGGGCGAGGCGACGTCCACCGTCGCGCCGGCCTTGCGCAGGTCGTCGCGCGGCACCGTCAGTTCCGACTGCTCGAAACCGTCCGTGGCGAGGATGAGAATGCGGGCGTTTTTGATATCGGTCATGAACTTCTCCGTTCTCCCCGCCAGCGCCCACCCTCCAAACGTCAGAGGCGGAAGGGTGTTCCGGAGAATGCTGCAAGGCGCGCCCGCCCCCGGTGCATGGCCGTTCCCGGGCGCCCCCGGGCCGCCTTGAACTGGCGGCTGTGACAAAGCGCGCGGCGCCCAAGGGCATCGGCGCATCCGGGCCATGGAACTCTGAAGCCCACGCTTGCGTTATGCGATCACAAACGGAGGCTTCACCATGCCCAAAGCAGTTCTTTACGCCATCATCGCCGTGCTCGTGGTCGGCGGTGGCATTTTTGCCTACCAGCAATATGAGAAGAAGCAGGACACCCTCCAGATCGAGATCGGCCCGAAGGGAATGAAGGTTGATCCGCCCAATCGCTGAGCTTTCATTTTCCCTGCGTTACCATCTTTTTAATGGCCAAGTTTGGAACGCTTGCTGGGGCCTTCCGTTGATCTTTCATGCTGGGGAGGTCAACCAATGGAGGCCAGTCATGGCAAACTCCGAGCAGCATCGCGGTGGTCCCGGAAACTTTGCGGAAGACCGTGAACGGGCGTCCGAAGCGGGGCGCAAGGGTGGCCAGCAGAGCGGCCAGTCCACCGGCCAGCGCCAGCACGAACAGGCTGGCGGTAGTGGTGGCCAGATGGGCGGCGGGAACTTCTCCCAGAACCCGGAACGGGCATCGGAAGCCGGACGTAAGGGCGGCCAAAGCGTTCCCGACGAAAAGCGGTCGTTCTCGAAAGATCGGGACCTTGCCTCCGAGGCCGGGCGCAAGGGTGGCGAGAGATAGGATTGACGCTCTCGCCTGATCAGTCTGGAGGCCCGCGGAGCATGCCGAAAGGGTATCCGCGATGATCCGGGGCGCACCCCTGCTCAACGGCAGCGGGTGCGCCCTTTTTGCGTCCAAATGATCAATAAGCTTTGTTAGGCGGAAAAAAGTCACAATAACTTCAAGGGACTGACGCACAAGTCCGGTGATTTTTTACACTGGATCGCCGCCCTATGACCATTGCACTTTCCGAGCAGCGTCGGCCCCTCTGGCGGCCGCGTTTCGCTTTCCCGCCGGTTCGTCTCCCCCATATCCGCCTCACGCTCGGCCGCAAGCTCGGCGCCGTGCTGAGCATGTTCGCGCTGCTGGCGCTGGGCGTGGCGGGCTTCGGCTATTACCAGATCTCCAGCGAGCAGCAGCGGGGCGAGCAGATCGAGATGATCTGGAACGGCGCCTTCCAGTCGCAGAACCTCGCCCGCGCCATCGAGCACACGGTGGTGGCCGCCAATGCGGTCTACACAGCAACCGACAAGGCGGCCGCCCGCGAAAAACTCCACGGGCTGGAGAGCGCGCTTGCCGACGTGACCAGCGCTGCCGATCCGTTCTTCTCGGCCTTCGATGCTCGGCTCGAGCCGATGCAGAAGGTTCGGTTGCAGAACCAGATCAGGGAATTCATCGCCTATCAGAAGGAAACTGTGGAGATGGGCCTGACCATTTCTCCGCAGGCAGCGCTGCTCCAGGCTTCCGAGGAAGGGGCGATCCGAAGCCGGGAGCAGATGGTGAAGGCCGTCGAGACCCTCGGACGTGAAGTGCTTACCGGCCTCACGGTCGCCCGCACTCAGGTGGAGCGGGAGCGCGGCGATGCGCAGATCGCACTTCTGGCCGTACCCGCTATCGGCTTACTTTTGGCGCTGGCTGCAGCCATCTGGATGACCACCACCCAGATCCAACGTCCGCTCGCCCGGCTGAAGGACGCGATGACGGCCCTTGCCGCCAACAATCTCACTGTAGACGTGCCCTTTACCAACCGCGCCGACGAGATCGGCGAAATGGCCGCCTCCATCAAGGTGTTCCGTCAGGCGCTGCTGGAGAAGGCCACGGCGGATGCGGAACTGAAGGCCCGCTCTGTCGCCGAGCATGCGCGGCTTGAGCAACTGGCCGATGCCGCCCGCGCCTTCGAGGGGGACGCCCTCAAGATGACCGCCACGGTTCGGGACGCCACCCGGCGCCTCAGCAGCGCCGCCAAGTCCATGGTGGCGACCTCAGACCGGACCGAAACGGAAGCGGAAGTGGTTTCGGGGGCGGCCGCCGCCTCCGCCCGCGCGGTGGACGGCATCGCCGACAATGCCACCGAACTCTCCAATGCCTCCCATGCCATCGGCGAGCGTGCCCGCGCCACCAGTGATATTGCCGGCGAGGCCCTGCTGCAGACCCACCGCACCAGCGCCACCGCCAGCGAACTGGTGCATGCGGTCGGCACCATCGGCGCGGTGGTGGACGCCATCTCGGCGATTGCGGCACAGACCAACCTGCTCGCCCTCAATGCCACCATCGAGGCGGCACGGGCGGGCGAGCGCGGGCGCGGGTTCGCCGTGGTGGCGAGCGAGGTGAAGGTTCTCGCCCAGCAGACCGCGAGCGCCACCGCCGAGGTCACCAAGCAGATCGCGGCCATCCGCACCGCCAGCAACCAGACCGCCGGCGCGGTGGACGCCATCGGCGCCACCATCGGACGCATGAGCGAATATGCCTCCGAGGTCGCGGAAGCCGCCACCCGTCAGGGCCAGTCGGTGCAGGAGATGGCGACCGGCCTCGCGGAAGCGGCGGAGGGCTGTCAGACCGTTTCCGGCAGCATCGCCAGCGTGCGCGCGTCGGTCGCTTCGCAGGGCGCCCATTTCGACGAGGTGGAATCACTCGCCGCCGACCTTGAGGATCGCGCCCGCCAACTCGGCGATTCGGTGGACACGTTCCTCGCCTGCGTGCGGTCCAACTGATCGGGCCGGAATCACGGGACTTCGGCATGGGCAGCTTGGGCCGGGCAGATGGCCACGAATCCGTCATGTTTGGCTGGTCTCTGCTGCCCATCGAGATCGCGCGTCGGGTTAGGAAGATCCCCGTCGGGCCCGCAGCCCCGCCGCCGAAGTCACGACGAGCAGCCCCCGCGCAGCCCATGCGGCACGCAAGAGGGCCTGTCATGGCCGACTGAAACAAGGTCATGCACCCCGTCCGGTCTCCGGGCGGGGTGTTCTGCTTTCAGGCCTCGATTTCCCGCCCCTCCGCATCCGGGTTATTCACAGGCACTCCGCTTTCTCCCGCCCCCCTCGCTTGACTTGCGCGTGGGTGGGCCGTATCAGACGCCATCTCGACGCGGCGCCCCGGTGGTGTTCGCTTCGCGGGTGTAGCTCAGTTGGTTAGAGCGCCGGCCTGTCACGCCGGAGGTCGCGGGTTCGAGCCCCGTCACTCGCGCCATTCTCCCTTATCCTTGAGAAT
>NCCY01000186.1 GCA_002279855.1 Rhizobiales bacterium 12-68-15 | reverse complement strand
GCTGCGGCTGGCGCTGGTGCTTCCCGCCGCCGTGATCGCGCCGCTGGCCGAAGGGGCGGCAACGGGCGATGCGCTGACCGTGCAGGAGGACGACCTGCTCGCCTATCGCGGGCGTCAGGCCCGCGCGCTGCGGATCGTCGGCCGTGCGCCCGTACCGCTGGAGGGCGCGGAGAAGACCGAGTTCGTGGTGTTCCGGGGTGGCGAGGGCCTGCGTGACCAGGTGGCGATTATCGTCGGCACGCCCGATCTGACCCGCGCGGTGCCGGTGCGGCTGCATTCCGCCTGCCTGACCGGCGACCTGTTCGGCTCGCTCAAATGCGATTGCGGCGACCAGTTGCGTGACACCGTCGCCCGCATGGCGGCGGAAAACGGCGGCATCCTGCTCTATCTGGACCAGGAAGGGCGCGGCAACGGCATCGCCAACAAGATGCGTGCCTATCGCCTCCAGTCGGAAGGCTACGACACCTATGATGCGGACGAGGTGCTGGGCTTCGGCCTCGACCAGCGCCGCTTCGACTTCGCCGCCCGCATGCTCCAGATGCTCGGCGTGCATCAGGTGGAAATCCACACCAACAATCCCGAAAAGATCGCCGCCTTGCAGGCCGCCGGGCTGGTGGTGAGCGCCGAGGCGCGCGTGATCGGGCGGACGACGCAGGAGAATGTGCGCTACCTCACCTCCAAGCGCGACCGGGCCGGCCACCAGATCGATTTCGCCGCCCCTGGCGCGCCCGTTGCCCTGCGCGCATCGGACTGAGGCGGCCTCCGCTTCCGGCGCATTTCTCAAATCGTTTTAGGTCGGCTACAGCAGGGGAGCCGGATCGATCCGGCCCCGTCAAGAACAAGCTGGAGCAGACGCCATGGACAGCCCATCCCCCGCATCCAAGATCGCCCTCGTCACCGGCGCCGGCAGCGGCATCGGCCGCGCGGTCGCCCTTGCCCTGTCCGATGCGGGCTATGCCGTTGCCCTTGCCGGTCGCCGCGCCGATGCGCTGGAGGCGACCGCCGCCGCCCGTCCCGACGCGACCTTTCTCTGCGTCCCCACCGATGTGACCGATCCGCAGTCCGTCGCCGCCTTGTTCTCGGCGGTGAAGGCGCGCTTCGGCCGGCTGGACGTGCTGTTCAACAATGCCGGCACCGGCGCGCGCGCGGTGCCCATGTTCGAGCTGTCCTATGAGGAATGGCGCAAGGTGGTGGACACCAACCTGACCGGGCCGTTCCTGTGCACGCAGGAAGCCATGCGGATCATGAAGGACCAGTCGCCGCGCGGCGGCCGCATCATCAATAACGGTTCGATTTCCGCCACGGCGCCGCGGCCCTATTCGGCGCCCTACACTTCCACCAAGCACGCCATTTCCGGCCTCACCAAGTCCACCTCGCTGGACGGGCGCGTCTACGACATCGCCTGCGGCCAGATCGACATCGGCAATGCGGATTCGGAGATGGCGCAGAAGATGAAGGCGGGCGTGCCGCAGGCGGACCTGTCCATCCGGGTCGAGCCGGTGATGGACCTGAAGCATGTGGCCGATGCGGTGGTCTATATGGCGAGCCTGCCGCTGGACGCCAATGTCCAGTTCATGACCGTCATGGCCACCAAGATGCCGTTCGTCGGCCGGGGCTGACGAGAAGCGCTCCCTCCGGCGGACCGGAGGGAGCGTCCGCTCAAACCGCCGGGTAGGCGGGCTGGTAGGCCAGCGCCGCGATGTGCGCGGCGAGGTCGTCCGGGCGCGCCACGCGGGCAAGGCCGTTCTCGTAGATGCGCTCGGCGATCTTCACCGCCACATGCAGTTCCGCCGCGCGGATGTCATGCTGCGGCGGATAGATCAGGCCCTTGTCCAGCTCTTCCTGCGTGACCAGTTCGGCCACCGCCTTGGCGGCGACGATGAACATGTCCTCGGTCACCCGTGTCGCCTCGGTGGCGAGCACGGCCATGCCCATGGCGGGGAAGATGTAGACATTGTTGCCCTGGCCGGGGACGAAGGTCCGGTCGCCGAGCGTCACGGGCGGGAAGGGGCTGCCGCTGGCGAAGATCGCCTGTCCCTTCGACCATTTATAGGCCTCTTCCGCCGTGCATTCGGAGCGGGAGGTGGGGTTGGAATAGGGGAAGATGACCGGCCGCTCGTTGATGCGCGACATGGCCTCGATGACCGCCTGGTTGAACAGTTTCGGCACCGTGCTCACGCCGATGATGGTGGTGGGCCGAAGCTGCTCGATGGCATCCACAAACACGCCGACCGGGGCATGGTCATGGGCGAAGGGCTTCTGGAAATCGGCCACGTCCGTGCGCGACTTCACCATCAGCCCGTTCACGTCGAACAGCCAGGTGCGCGCCCGCGCCTCGTCGATGGTGGCGCCTTCCAGCACCATGGCCTCGCTGATGAGTTCGGCGATGCCGGTCGCGGCCGAGCCGCCGCCGAGGAACAGGAAGGTCTGGTCCGTCAGCTTGCCCTTGGAGATGCGCAGCGCGCCATAGATGCCGGCGAGCGCGACCGCCGCCGTGCCCTGGATGTCGTCATTATAGGTGCAGGTTCGGTCCTTGTAGCGCTCCAGGATCGGCACCGCATTGATGTTGGCGAAGTCCTCCCACTGGATGCAGCACTTCGGGAACATCTCGTTGATGGTGGTGACGAACTCCTCGATGAAGGCGTCATATTCCGCGCCGCGCACCCGGTTCTGGCGCAGGCCGAGATAGAGCGGGTCTTCCAGCAGGGCGGGATTGTTGGTGCCCACATCGAGCGTGATGGGCAGGGTCAGTTCCGGCGGCACGCCGGCGCAGACCGTATAGAGCGCCAGCTTGCCGACCGGGATGCCCATGCCGTTCACGCCGAGATCGCCAAGGCCGAGAATGCGCTCGCCGTCGGTGACGACGATGAAGCGCACATCGGTTTCCGGCCAGTTGGAGATCACCTCCTTGAGCCGGCCCTTCGCGGTGATGGGCAGATAGAGCCCGCGCGTGGCGCGCAGCACATGGTCGAACTTCTGGCACGCCTCGCCCACCGTGGGGGTATAGACCAGCGGCATGAAGGTGGCCGGGTCCGACTGGAGGACGGCGTAATAGAGCGTCTCGTTGCGGGCCTGGAGATCGCTCAGCAGCAGGTATTTCTGGAGGTCATTGTCCAGATTTTCCAGTTGCAGGTGCACGCGGGCGATCTGGGTCTGCAGCGTGTCCGCCACCGGGGGCAGCAGCCCCTCGATGCCGAGCCGCGCGCGGTCCGCCTCGGAAAAGGCGCTGCCGCGATTGAGGACAGGATTGTGGAGCAGGCCGGGGCCCGTTGAGGTGGTCATTGTCGGGATCCTGAAGGCGCGGCGCGATGGCCGGCGGAAAAAGGGAGCCGCCGGCACCGCCGGCGGCGGATATCCGTCTCGGTGTCAGCCCTCTTCCTGCGCGACGTAGGGCTTCACCATCTTGGCGGGATCGACGATGCGCTTGAACTCTTCCTCGGTGACGAAGGCGAGTTCGAGCGCCGCCTCCTTGAGGGTGAGGTCGTTGTCCATGGCGTGGTGGGCGATCTTGGAGGCCTTGTCGTAACCGATGACCGGCGCCAGCGCCGTCACCAGCATCAGCGAGCGGTCCACATATTCGCCGATCTTCTTCAGGTTCGGCTTCGTGCCCTCCACCAGGAAGCGGCGGAAATTGGTGCAGCCGTCCGTGGCGATGGTGAGGGAGTGGCAGATGTTGAAGATCATCAGCGGCTTGTAGACGTTCATCTCCAGATAGCCGCTGGCGCCGCCGAACCCGACGGCCACGTCGTTGCCCATCATCTGGACCGCGATCATGGTGAGCGCTTCCGCCTGGGTGGGGTTCACCTTGCCCGGCATGATGGACGAGCCGGGCTCGTTCTCGGGGATGATCAGTTCCGCAAAGCCCGCGCGCGGGCCGCAGGACATGAGGCGGATGTCGTTGCCGATCTTGTAGAGCGAGGCCGCGAGCGTGCGCATCGTGCCGGAGAACTGCACCAGCGCGTCGTGGGCGCCCTGCACCGTGAACTTGTTGGGTGCGGTAATGAAGGGCAGGCCGGTGAGGCGCGCGATCTCGGCCGCGACCGCCTCGGCAAAGCCCGGCGCCGCATTGATGCCGGTGCCGACCGCCGTGCCGCCGAGGGCGAGCCGGTAGACGCCCTTCAGGGCATCCTCGATGCGCTCCAGGTCGTCGGTGAGCATGCCGGCATAGCCCGACCATTCCTGGCCCAGCGTGAGCGGCGTCGCATCCTGCATGTGGGTGCGGCCGATCTTGACGATATCCGCCCACTCTTCCGATTTCGCGGTGATGGCGTCGCGCAGCGCGGTGACGGCGGGGATGAGCCGCTGCTTGGCATTGACCGCCACGGCGATGTGCATGGCGGAAGGGAAGCTGTCGTTGGACGACTGCGACATGTTCACATGGTCGTTCGGGTGAACCGGCGCCTTGCTGCCGAGCGCGGTGCCCGCGATCTGGCAGCAGCGGTTCGAGATCACCTCGTTGACGTTCATGTTGAACTGGGTGCCGCTGCCGGTCATCCAGACGTGCAGCGGGAACATGTCGTGGTGCTGACCGGCGAGGATTTCGTCGCAGACCTTGGTGATGAGGCCGAACTGTTCCTCATGCAGGCGCCCGCCCGCATGGTTCGCGCCCGCCGCACCCTTCTTGAGGGTGGCATAGGCGGTGATCATCTCGCGCGGGATGAGATCGCTGCCGATGCTGAAATGCTCAAGAGAGCGCTGTGTCTGCGCGCCCCAGAGCTTGTCAGCGGGAACCTCAACCTCGCCCAGGCTGTCAGTTTCTTTGCGCATGTCGGTCATGAGGGGGCTCGTTCTTATCGGAAGTTATGGGCCGCGAGGCGCAGAATGCCGATGTGATGCAAACCCTTCATGACCCTTATTGCAAGCGTTATTGCAAGCGCAATCGCCGCCATTCTGGATCCGCGATGGCGCTTAACCTTACCCGCGGGCAGACGGGGCGCCGTCAGACCTTCTTGACGAACTCGGCGCGCAGCACCAGGCCCTTGATGCCGGGATAACGGCAGTCGATCTCCTGCGCATCGCCGGTGAGGCGGATGGTCTTGATGACGGTGCCGCGCTTCAGCGTCTGGCCGGCGCCTTTCACGGTCAGGTCCTTGATCAGGGTGACGCTGTCGCCGTCCTGCAGCAGGTTTCCGAGCGAGTCGCGCACCTCAATTGCGGAGCCGGCCTGCGCCCTTGCGGCGGCATCCTCCGGGCTCAGCCATTCGCCGGTCGCCTCGTCATACACATAATCGCCGTCGGTGCTCATGTCGCGTCTCGCGGTGGCTGATGGGGCGCGGACTATAGGGAGGAGGCGGCACAAATGCGAATGCGTGGCAATGCGGAGCACGCCGGATTGTGCCGAAGTGTTACAGAAATTCGTTGCCATTGGAAATTTCGTCACATATAATAAGTTCAAGATAGGGAGGAGCGCATGTATACGCAGGCCCTTAACGCCAATCCGGACGCCAACGAGCGCTCCATCGAAGATGCCGCGCAGATGGCGCGTTTTCAGGCGCGCATCGATGCCGAGGACCGCATCGAGCCCAATGACTGGATGCCGGCGGCCTATCGCCGGACGCTGACCCGCCAGATTTCCCAGCACGCCCATTCCGAGATCATCGGCATGCTGCCGGAAGGCAACTGGATCACCCGCGCGCCCTCGCTTCGCCGCAAGGCGGCCCTGCTCGCCAAGGTGCAGGACGAGTGCGGCCACGGCCTCTATCTCTATGCCGCCGCCGAGACGCTGGGCACCGCCCGCGAGGAACTGGTCGAGCAACTGCTCTCCGGCAAGGCGAAGTATTCGTCCATCTTCAACTATCCGACGCTCACCTGGGCCGATATCGGCGCCATCGGCTGGCTGGTGGACGGCGCGGCGATCATGAACCAGATCCCCCTGTGCCGCTGCTCCTACGGCCCCTATGCCCGCGCCATGATCCGGGTGTGCAAGGAAGAATCCTTCCATCAGCGGCAGGGCTACGAGATCATGCTCTCGCTGGCCAAGGGCACGCCCGAGCAGAAGGACATGGCGCAGGATGCGCTGAACCGCTGGTGGTGGCCCTGCCTCATGATGTTCGGCCCGCCCGATGCCGCGAGCCAGCATTCGGACCAGTCCACCAAGTGGAAGATCAAGCGCTTCTCCAATGACGAGCTGCGCCAGAAATTCGTCGATGCCACCGTTCCGCAGGCCCATTATCTCGGCCTGACGCTTCCCGATGCGGAACTGCGCTTCAACGAGGCGACCGGCCACTGGGAATATGGCGCCATCGACTGGGACGAGTTCAAGCAGGTGATCGCGGGCGACGGCCCGTGCAACCGGGACCGCATGTCGGCGCGCCGCAAGGCCCATGACGACGGCGCCTGGGTGCGCGAAGCCGCTCTCGCCTTTGCCAAGAAGCGCCGCGCGCAAGCGGCCGCCGCCTGACCGGAGGATACGCCATGGCCATCGACACCATTCCGCTCTGGGAAGTGTTCATCCGCTCCCGGAACGGCCTCGCCCACAAGCATGTGGGCTCGCTCCACGCCACGGACGTGACGCTGGCCCTCCAGGCCGCGCGCGACCTCTACACCCGGCGCGGCGAGGGGCTTTCCATCTGGGTCGTTCCCTCCAACGCCATCACCGCGTCCGATCCTGCGGACAAGGAGATGATGTTCGAGCCCACCGCCTCGAAGATCTACCGGCACCCGACCTTTTATGAGGTGCCCGAGGACGTCGGCCACATGTGAGCCCGCGCCCCGCGCCCCGTTTTCCGGGGCGGGAAGGGGCGCCGGACACCGCACGGCGGATGGGGCGGCGCGTCGGCAGCCGCTCCCGGACCCTCACCGGCCAACGGGCGAGGGGTGATCGCGAAAGAGGAAACAGCCATGCCCGCAGGGTCCATCACCGTGGCGGAAACGCCGCTCGTCCGCTTTCTGCTGCGTCGCGCCGACGATGCGCTCATCCTCGGTCATCGCCTCTCCGAATGGTGCGGGCACGCGCCCATGATGGAAGAGGACATGGCGCTGGCGAATATGGGGCTCGACCTGATCGGCCAGGCGCGCTCCCTCTACACCTATGCGGGCGAGGCGGAGGCGCAGGGACACGGCGAGGACGATTTCGCCTATCTGCGCGACGTGCGCGGCTACGGCAATCTCCTGCTGGTGGAACAGCCGAACGGCGATTTCGCCTGCACCATGGTGCGCCAGCTGCTCTATTCCGCCTTCATCGATCCCTACTGGCGCGCCCTCGCCACCTCGCCCGACGCGACGCTCGCCGCCATCGCCGCGAAGGCGGAGAAGGAAAGCGCCTATCATGTGCGCCATTCCGCCGAATGGGTGATCCGCCTCGGCGACGGCACGCCGGAAAGCCATCGCCGCGCGCAGGATGCGCTGGACGGGCTGTGGGCCTTCACCGGCGAGATGTTCGAGACCGATGACAGCGAGCGGCACCTGATCGCGGCCGGCGTGGTTCCCGACCCGGCGCGCTTTGAGGCCCCGTGGCGGGCCATGGTCGCCGATATCGTCGCGCAGGCGACCCTGCGCCTGCCGCAGGGCGGCTGGATGCAGAAGGGCGGGCGTGCCGGGCGCCATTCCGAGCATCTGGGCCATCTTCTGAGCGACCTGCAATACATGCAGCGCGCCTTTCCGGGGGCAAGCTGGTGACCGGCGCGGCGCTTCCCGACACCGAGGCGCTGCGCAGCGAAATCTGGCGGCTCGCCGGTGCCGTGGTGGACCCGGAGATACCCGTTCTCTCCATCGCCGATCTCGGCGTGCTGCGGGATGTGCGGGTGTCGGACGGGCAGGTGGAGGTGGAGATCACCCCGACCTATTCCGGCTGCCCGGCCATGAACATGATCGCGCTGGAAATCGAGCTGGCGCTGGACAAGGCCGGCATCCGCCCGGTCAAGGTGCACACTGTCCTCTCGCCCGCCTGGACTACGGACTGGATGACGGAAGAAGGCCGGCAGAAGCTGCGGGCCTACGGCATCGCCCCGCCGGCCAAGGGGCGGGGGCGCCGCGCCCTGTTCGGGGAGGAGGAGGTCTGCTGCCCGCAATGCGGCTCCACCGACACCACGGAAATCGCCGCCTTCGGCTCCACGTCCTGCAAGGCGCTCTGGCAGTGCCGGGCCTGCCGGGAGCCGTTCGATTACTTCAAATGCCACTGACTGGGTGACGCCATGCCCGCCATCGATCCCCTTGCGACCGATTCCCTTGCGCCTCAGGCGGCGCCCGTGCCGGTTCCGCCGGCGTCCGGCCGCACGACCGCGCCGAAATTCCATCGCCTCATCGTCCGTGACGTGACGCGCGAAACGCCCGAGGCGGTCTCCATCGCCTTCGAGGTGCCGGCCGCGCTCGCCTCCGACTATGCGTTTGCGCCGGGGCAGTATCTCACCCTGCGCGCCACCATCGAGGGCGAGGAGGTGCGCCGCTCCTATTCCATCTGCTCGGGACCGGATGATGCGGAACTGCGCGTTGCGGTGAAGCAGATCGAGAACGGGCTGTTCTCCGGCTGGGTGAATGCCGGGCTGAAGGCGGGGGACGCGCTGGAGGTGATGACCCCCACCGGCCGCTTCGGCCTGACCGAACCGGGGGACGGGCGCCTGCATGTGGGGTTCGCCGCCGGCTCGGGCATCACGCCCATCCTGTCCATCGTGCGCGGCGTGCTCTCCCGCGAGCCGCACAGCCGCTTCTTCCTGTTCTATGGCAACCGGGCGACGGCCGACATCCTGTTCCGCGAGCAGCTTGAGGACCTGAAGGACCGCTTCCTCGGCCGCCTCTCGCTGTTCCACGTCCTCTCCCGCGAGGAGCAGGACCTGCCCGTTCTCAACGGGCGGCTCGACGGGGAGAAGGTGCGCCTGCTGCTGACCGCCATGGTGCCCGCCGCCGCCGTGGACCATGCCTTCATCTGCGGGCCGGAAGGCATGATTGCCGAGCTTGAGGCGACGCTGAAGGATCTCGGCCTCGCCGAGGACCGCATCCATGCGGAGCGCTTCGTCTCCGCCCATGGCGGCAAGCCGCGCCCGGCGCCGGTGATCGTGCCCGGTGCGCCCCCCGCCCATCGCGCGGCGCTGATCGTGGACGGCAAGCGGCGCGAGGTGCCCGTGGCGGAGGGCGAGAGCATCCTCGATGCCGCCCTGCGGGCCGGAATGGACCTGCCGTTCGCCTGCAAGGGGGGCATGTGCTCCACCTGCCGCGCCAGGGTTGTGGAAGGCGAGGCGGAAATGGAACTGAATTATTCGCTGGAGCCGTGGGAGGTGAAGGCCGGTTTCGTGCTCACCTGCCAGGCCCACCCGTGCAGCGAGCGGGTGGTGGTGGATTTCGACCAGATGTGACGCGCGCCCGATGATTTTGCGCAAGTCCCTGAAATCGTAGGGGAAGCTAACCAGATGGCGCCGTGTCCGGCGCCATCTTCGCATCGGCCCGCCCGCCCCCATGCCCCCGCGAATCGCAAGCAAGACTGATTCTTCCGGAATGGATGGGCTTCCGCTGGGCTGCGGGGCGTTGAAAATGCACCATCGTTGACAGTTGGTCGCGTCGCTCCTACCACTGATAAGCCGGCCGGTTTGCATAAGCGGGGGGGCGGGGAAGATGACTTCCCGTCCAACTCGAAAGGGGACCAAATCGCATGGCCTTACGCGTCTCGGGTAAGAATATCGACGTTGGAGAAGCGCTCCGCACCCGTCTGTCGGACCGCGTTTCCGAGGTTCTCAGCAAATATTTCGATGGGGGATGGACCGGGCACGTGACAGTGTCGCGCGACGGGTCCGGCTACCGCTCGGAATGCCTGCTGCACCTGGACTCCGGCGTGAACCTCCAGGCCCACGGAAACGCTCACGACGCCAATGCCAGCGCCGATGCGGCAGTGGACAAGGTCGAGAAGCGCCTGCGACGCTACAAGCAGCGCCTCAAGGACCGGCATGGCCACGGCAACGGCAACGGCGCGGTGGACGCACAGTCCTATGTGCTCGAAGCGGTTCCCGACATGGAGACGGATGAGGAAATCTCCGGCTGGAGCCCCACCGTCGTGGCCGAGCAGGTCACCCGGCTGCGGCAGCTCTCCGTGGCCGATGCGGTCCTCGAACTCGATATTACCGGCGCTCCCGTGGTGGTCTTCCGCCATGCCGGGCACGGGCGTATGAGTGTGGTGTACCGGCGTCCGGACGGGCATGTGGGCTGGATTGACCCCGCAGCCTTCTCCGAGGAAAAAGTATGAATCTGACGCCTTCTCCGGCCGGGCTGCACAGCAAGCCGGCCGGCTGAGCGTCCTTGCGCTTGCGTTTCGAGCGCAATTGACCGACATGCACGCGCTCATCTGCGTCCGTGTCGGTCATCTGTCGCGTCAGGACATGTGAGACGAGTTCACCGGTCGGGTCGATTTGGCCGGATCGGATCAGGCTCCGGCGCGGGGCAGGGAGGGCGGTTCGCCGCCGCACCGGCCCAGACCGCCGTCGGCACCTGTTCGGGTGTCGGCGTGCAGAGCGCTTTAATCCAGGATCAAGGTTCGATGCCCCTCGCAGACCTTCTCGCTCCCGATGCGGTCTTCCCGTCCCTGCGGGCGAGCAGCAAGAAAATGGCTCTTCAGGAGCTGGGGGCGGCATCGCCATTCCCCACGGCAAGCTGGCAGGGTTGCCGCGCCTGTTCGGCGCGTTCGCCCGGCTGGACAAGCCGATCGATTTCGAATCGCTGGACGGCGAGCCGGTGGACCTGATCTTCCTGCTGCTGGCGCCGGAGGCGGCGGGTGCGGACCATCTGAAGGCGCTCGCCCGGGTGGCGCGCATGCTGCGTGATTCAAGCATCGCGGGGCGCCTGCGCGCCATGCATGACGGCGCCACCATCTACACGCTGCTGACCGCCACCCCGACGCCGGACGCGGCCTGAGCCCCCGCCGGCGGGGGCCGGCTGCGCTCACGGCGTGCGGATCACCCAGTGCTTGCGCATGGGTTCCACCACTTCCCAGGTACCGGAAAAGCCGGGTTCCAGCACGAAGCTGTCGCCGGGCCCGGCCTCGATGCGGGTGCCGTCATCTCCGGTCACGATGCAGCGGCCGGCCGTCACCAGGCAATATTCCCATTCCTCATAGCTGACGCGCCATGTGCCGACGCCCGCCTCCCATTCCCCGGCGCACAGCCGTTCGGCGGGGGCGTCATAGGTCACGCGCACAATGGTCTGCGGCGCGCCCGCCAGCACGCGATCAGCGGCGACGGGTTCGATGATGGGCTCGGCGGCCGAGGGATCGAGGCGGTGCAGCGTCATGGTGTCCTCGTCGGATCAGGGTCTGCCGTTCCCGGGTGGCCGGGGCCGGAGGCCGGACATGTTCGCCCTTCCTCAACCCGGAAATCGGGTATAACTGAGTGGGGCGAACGAACAAGGTGGGTCTGAGCAATGACGGTGAGTGTGCCCGTTCCGCAGGATAACGGCGTGCGCAGGCTGTGGAGCAGGGAGGATGCGGAGCGCATCTACAACCTGCCCCTCAACGACCTGCTGTTCGAGGCGCAGAGCATCCACCGCACCCATTTCGACCCGAACAAGGTGCAGATGAGCCGCCTGCTTTCCATCAAGACCGGCGGTTGCCCCGAGGATTGCGGCTATTGCAGCCAGTCCGCCCATGCCCCGACCGGGCTGAAGGCGTCGAAGCTCATGGAAGTGGAGCGCGTGCTGGCCGAGGCCCGCAAGGCCAAGGACGGTGGCGCCACGCGCTATTGCATGGGCGCCGCCTGGCGCTCGCCCAAGGAGCGCGACATGGACATGGTCATCGCCATGGTGGAGGGCGTCAAAGCCCTCGGCATGGAGACCTGCATGACGCTCGGCATGCTCGACCCGTTCCAGGCCAAGCGCCTCTCCGAGGCCGGGCTCGACTATTACAACCACAATATCGATACGTCCGAGCGCTATTACAGCGAGATCATCACCACCCGCAGCTTCGCCGACCGGCTGGAGACCCTCGCAAATGTGCGAGAGGCGGGCATGAAGGTGTGCGCCGGTGGCATCCTCGGCATGGGCGAGACGGCGGGTGACCGCATCGACATGCTGCTCACGCTCGCCAACATGCCGGTTCCGCCCGAGAGCGTGCCGGTCAACATGCTGATCCCGATTCCGGGCTCGCGGCTGGCCAATGCGCCGAAGGTGGACCCCATCGATTTCGTGCGCATCATTGCGCTCGCCCGCATCCTGATGCCCACCTCCTATGTGCGCCTCTCTGCCGGGCGCACCGAGATGACCGACGAATTGCAGGCCATGTGCTTCTTCGCGGGCGCCAATTCCATCTTCATCGGCGACACGCTGCTGACCGCCGACAATCCGGGCGAGGACCACGACACCGGGCTGTTCCGCCGCCTCGGGATTTCGGCCGAGGAGCTGGGCACGCCCCAATGAGCGAGCGGCTCGCCCGCTTCGCGGCGACGCTGGAGGGTCTGAAGGGCCGCAGTCGCGGCCGGGCCCTTGAGCCGCGCATCGGGCATGATTTCGCCTCCAACGACTATCTTGCCCTTTCCGGTTCCTCCCGCATGCGCGATGCCCTCGCCGCCGCAATGGCGCGCGGGGCGGCGGTGGGCTCCGGCGGCTCGCGCCTGCTGCGGGGCAACGATCCCGAGCACGAGGCGCTGGAGCGCGAGGCCGCCGCCTTCTTCGGCGCGCAGGCCTGCCTGTTCTTCGCCTCCGGCTTCGACGCCAATCTCGCCCTGTTCTCCACCCTGCCGCGCCGGGGCGACCTCATCGTCCATGACACGCTGATCCACGCCTCGGTGCATGCCGGCATGCAGGCGGGCAAGGCGGACGTGGCGGACGGCGGCCACAATGACGCGCAGAAAGTGGAAGACACCATCCGCGCCTGGCGGGGGGCGGGCGGAAAGGGCATGCCTTTCATCGCCGTGGAGAGCATCTATTCCATGGACGGGGACGCCGCGCCGCTGGCGGACCTCATCGCTATCGCGGAGCGGCATGACGGTTTCCTGGTGGTGGACGAGGCCCATGCCACCGGCGTCTGCGGCCCGGACGGGCGGGGGCTTGCCGCCGATCTGGAAGGGCGCGAGGCGCTGATCTGCGTCCACACCTGCGGCAAGGCGCTG
>NCCY01000185.1:2509-12223 GCA_002279855.1 Rhizobiales bacterium 12-68-15 | reverse complement strand
CCCCCTTATTCGTCTTCGGAGACGCCGCATTCGCGGTCGATCTTTTCCTGGGACCGTGCAAACCAGAACAGCATCACGACGAACGCGATCAGCGATCCCTGCGCGGCCATGTAGAAGCCGAGCGGAAAGCCCAAAATCACGATCTTGTTCAATGTGTTGACGAAGAAGTGGACAATGAATCCGAAAAATACCCACAGTCCGAGCATCACGAACATGAGTTTTCGTGTTCTCGTCCAGTAGACCTCATCCTGCGATGTCTGCATGGATCAGCCCTCCGATTGATTGGCGTTTCGTCCCCGAAAAACTGCGGCCGCAAAGACCGATCCTGGAGGATTTCGAAACCGGAAGCGGCGGAACTCCCCCTGGGCCGGCCTTTGCCCATTTTTTCTCTGGCCACGTTACAAGCTAACACCAAGCCTTCCCTTACCGTATTCGACGTTCGTCGCAGATGCTTTTATTTGTGCGCCGCAGCATGACACTGCGGTAGATGTAACCTAAACTGCGTGCATGCTGCGTCGCATCTTGAACATCGCCCGTGGGACTCCACCGATTGCAAGCCGCGGAGATCTTGTCGATTTCCTCGACAGCCGGGGCGCATTCCTGGTCCAGAAGAACATCATGGACTATGCCCGCGGCCGCTCGGGGCCGCATTTTACGGCACTGATGAAGGAGGCGGATTTCAACGATGCGCTGACGCAATCCCGCTGGAGTCTCTATCCGCTCGGCGTCACCATGGTGGCCGAGATGTTCGATAGTTTCTTGCGCGCTGGGAGATACAGGGTCGCCGGTTTCGCCGAACTCGCCGCCGAGGCGTTCGACCGCCACACACCGCCACCCAGCATCGCCGCCGAGACTTGGACAGCGGCCCGCGCCGCCCTCATCGCGCACGCAGTGCAGATCCCCGCGCGGCCAGCCAAGCCGGTCAAGGACATTCCGTTCGCCTATTCCCAGGCCGTGTTCGACGCGCTGCCGTTTCACGATGCGCGAAAAGCGAATGATTTTGCCCTGGTGCAGGCCAATCTGCGCTCCAATCTTCTGGCCATGCACGAAAACCTCGCGGCGCGGACGTCACCCGCCCACATGGCCGCACTGCTCACCGGCAGGGACACGCCGAGCGCGCCCACGGGCGCGGAGCTGCTTCCGTCCTGATTGCGAGGCCCCCCTGGATCGCCGGCGTGCCGCCGCGCTTTTTGGTCAGGCGCTCGCAGGCGAACACTGGGATTTTTTGAGAGTGCCCATCGCCTCGTCGAGGGCCGTCAGGCAGACGTCCTTGAAGGGCCGATCCTGATCCCCACCTCAGTTATCTCCCGGCGATAGAGGGCCACGAGATTGCGGAAGCGGTTCGCGTCACGCCGCCGGCGCGTGACGCGGATTGCTGACGATTGATGCGGCGCTCCATGTCCAGAACCTGTTCCTCGGCATCCTTGCGGCCGGATCCGGGCTCTGCATTAGGCGGATTTTAGTTTAGTGAGGGTGGCCAATCCGAGTGCGCTCCGTGTGCACCCACGCGTCGAAAAGCGGAATTGGGGCGTGTCGTGGCGAAGAACCGCGTGCACACGACGAGGCCCGATTCCTTGAAGCCGTAGAATAATGTCGAAAATTCAATCGTTTATCTTTTCTGTGGCCCCCATGATGGACTGGACGGACCGGCACTGCCGGGCCTTCCACCGCATGCTGTCCGGGCGGGCGCTGCTCTATACGGAAATGGTCACCGCGCCGGCTGTGATCCATGGCGATCGCGAGCGGTTGCTTGGGTATTCGCCCGCGGAGCATCCAGTGGCGGTGCAGCTTGGGGGCAGCGATCCGGACTTGCTGGCCTGTGCCGCCGCGATCTGCGCGGGGTTCGGGTATGACGAGATCAATCTGAATGTGGGATGCCCGTCCGATCGTGTGCAGGGGGGCAATTTCGGGGCGTGCCTGATGCGCGAGCCGGAACTGGTGGCACGCTGCGTGGCCGCCATGAAGGCCGAGGTGGCGCTTCCCGTCACCGTCAAATGCCGGATCGGGGTGGACGACCAGGACCCGGAACCGGCGCTCGACGCGCTGGCGGATGCGGTGGTGGCCGCAGGGGCGGATGCGCTGATCGTCCATGCCCGCAAAGCCTGGCTGAAGGGGCTGTCGCCTCGGGAGAACCGGGACATTCCGCCGCTCGATTATGGCCGTGTCCACCGCCTCAAGGCGCGCCTGCCGCATGTGCCTGTCAGTCTCAATGGTGGCCTGATGAACCTTGCTGACGTGGCGGCGCACGCAACGGGGCTGGATGGCGCCATGCTCGGGCGCGCGGCCTATCAGAATCCCGAGCTTCTGCTGGAGGTCGACCCCGTCCTGTACGGGGTGCCGGCGCCCTATGAAGATGCCTTCTCAGCTGTCGCGGCGTTCGAGCCCTATATCGCCGCGCATCTGGAGCAGGGCGGGCGCCTGCACGACATTACGCGCCATATGCTCGGTCTGTTCGGCGGGCGCCCCGGCTCGCGCCGCTTCCGGCGGCGCCTTTCGACGGAAGGCGTGCAGCCCCAGGCCGGCCTTGATGTGTTGCGGGCCGCGCTGGACGATGTGCGCCGGCCGGACCAGCGCGCCGTCGCGTGATGCTCTGACGTAGCGGAAACTGGACATGACCACGGTCGTGGCCCAATTTCGCGACCCTCTCTTTCGGCCTGCTTCGAAAACGTAGCGCGCCACTCCCGACCGAAGGGTTTGCCATGCTTGCCTCCATTTCCTGGAGCGAGGTCCTGACCCTCGCCGTGCCCCTTCTGCTGGGCGGCGTTATCACGGGGCTGCTGGCCGGGCTGCTTGGCGTCGGGGGCGGCGCGGTGATCGTGCCCGTGCTCTATGAAGTGTTCCGGGTGATTGGCGTGGACGAGAGCGTGCGGATGCAATTGTGCGTCGGCACCTCGCTTGCCATCATCGTGCCAACCTCCCTCCAGTCCTATCGTGCCCACAAGGCGCGGGGGGCGATCCTGCCCGGCGTGCTGAAGCTCTGGAGCATTCCGGCTCTGGCCGGGGTGGCGCTCGGTTCGGTTCTGGCCTCCATGACGCAGGGCTGGGTGTTGCAGGCAGCCTTCGTGATCATCGCCCTGATCATGGCCTTCAAGATCCTGTTCGGGCGCAGCACCTGGCGGTTCGGCGACACGCTGCCGGGAAATGGCGCCATGCGGGCCTATGCCTTTTTTGTCGGCCTTGCGGCGGCGCTTGTGGGGTTGAGCGGGGGCGGTCTCGTGACCATGATCCTGACGCTTTACGGCGTGCCCATCCATGTGGCGGTGGCGACTTCCGCCGGCATCGGCATGCTCATCCCGATTCCCGGCATTATCGGCTATGCCGTTGGCGGATTGTCCCATCTCGACCAGCTGCCGCCATTCTCCATCGGTTATGTCTCGCTGATCGGCTTTGCCTGCATGGCGCCGGTGAGCACGGCCGTGGCGCCGTTCGGCGCGCGCCTCGCCCATGCCTTGCCGAAGCGCGCGCTGGAACTGGGGTTCGGCATATTCCTCCTGATAATGGCGGCTCGGTTCCTGATCGCCATCATCTGGCGCTGATCAGCGGGCCGGTCCACGCAGGATCAGACGATCGCCGACGATCTCGAAGCCTTGCAAGGGCGATGCCCGCCGCCTGCGCATCCTCCTGCGTCAGCACCACGGCCGATGCGCCGGTGTCGAGGATCAAGGTGACGGGCGCGCCGTTGACAGTGGCATTGACGATGAAGCCCCCGCTGCCGCGCGCGATTTCCACGGTGTTCGCTCCGGTGGAGATCGCATAGCCGGGCACGAATTCACTCAGAACCCGATCGGTGACGGGCCGGATCTCTCCACGGTACGCATAGCCCACCGCCAGCGCGGCCACGATGACCAGCCAGAGCAGTGCCGACTTCATCGCCTCACCCGCCTTTCCCGCGAACATGCGCCACGCCACGGCGCCGATGACGCTCACCAGCGCCACCTTGCCGATCAGACTGCCGAACTGATCGAGCGAGAGGCCCAGCACCTCGCCTTCGCCATGCTGGACGACCAGCACCGCGACCCCGCCGGCAATGAACAGAAGAAGCAGCCAGAGGAACCCGTCGCCCCGCATCAGTCAGGCACCCGGTCCACACCCCGTGCCCGCAGGGCCTTGAGGCGCGCGGGCAGGGCCGAGACGATCGTCTCGCGGCGCGCGGGCGACATGGAGAGCCAGCCTCCGATCTCCTGAAGCGACCGGCCGCAGCCGATGCACAGGCTGCTCAGGGGATCGACGATGCACACCTTCACGCAGGGGGTCTTGATGGGAGTATCGCTCATCGCCGTCCGGTTGGTGGCCCTGTTTGTCAATGCGCGGGTCAACGTCAGGCCCGGCTGTGTTGCCTTCGGCCGACAGGCTGGAGACTTAACGTCCACCCGTGCGCTCCGGCCTAAACGAAGATAAGCACGCCGGTCAGGATCGCAATCTCCGCCACCTGCTGCGTGGCGCCCGCAACGTCTCCCGTCTGCCCGCCGATGAGGCGATTGGCGAGGCGGTGAAAGAACAGCCAGGCCCCGACAGGGGCGAGCAGGGCGGCGAAAGTGGCGCTGACCCCGAAGGCTGGAACCACGCACAGCGCCACGACGCCCGCACCCACCAGCATGCAGGCGGCGATGCCGTCCGGGCCCGGTACGCCGGCGCTGGCGCCCGCGCCATCGGTGCGGGCAGCCGGCAGGCTCTGGAGCAGCATCAGCCCGGCAACGCGCGATCCCGCCTCGGCCGCCACCAGCGCCAGAAGTGCGCGCAGGGGGCCGGCGGTGGACAGCAAAGCCTCCAGCGCCGCCACGCGCATCAGAAGCGACAAACCCAACGCACATCCTCCGAAGGTGCCGATGCGGCTGTCGCGCAGAATGGCGAGACGGTGGTCCCGGTCGCGCCCGCCGCCGAGGCCGTCCGCGGTGTCGGCGAGGCCGTCCTCATGGAATGCGCCGGTGGCGAGGACCAGCGCGGCGACTGCAAAGGCGCACGCCAGCAGGGGAGGCAGGCCCAGCAGATGCGCGGCGATCATCACCGCGCCGCCCACCAGCGCGATCACGACACCTGCCAGCGGCACCGCATAGGCGATGCGGGGCAGGGGAGGGGCGCCGAAGGGGGCCTCCTCACCGGGAATCGGCGGAACAGGCAGGCGGGAGAAGAAGCGCAGCGCCAGCGCAAGGTCGCCGAGAATGCCGCCGTGCCGAAATGCCATGTCGCTGCCCCGCCTCCTGCTTTTGCCAATGCCCGGGCCGATCGGACGCGCGCCCGGGGCCTCCAGTTGGGACCCTTATTCCGCGCTGCGGTCAAGCCTGTGCGAGGAAATGCCGGTGTCGTTTGCATTCCACGGTCCGACAAGTATAGTCCCGGCCGCTTCGGCAGGCCGCCCCACGGGTGGAGGGCCAATCATTCATCCAGCAGAACGAGGGACGCCATGTTCATTACCCCGGCCTACGCCCAAGCCGCCTCGGGTGCCGGCAGCGGGACCGACATGATCATCCAGCTCGCACCCTTCCTGCTGATCTTCGTGGTGATGTATTTCCTGATTCTGCGGCCTCAGCAGAAGAAGGCCAAGGCGCATCAGGAAATGGTGAATTCGCTGCGTCGCGGCGACACCGTGGTCACCGCCGGAGGTCTGGTGGGCAAGGTGGCGCGTGTCGTGGACGAGCAGGAAGTCGAGCTTCAGATCGCGGACAATGTGAAGGTGCGCCAGCTTCGCGCGCACATCACCTCCGTCCGCTCGAAGGCCGAGCCTGCCAAGGACGAGACCCCGGCCTGATCTGGCGGTAACGATAAAGACAATGCTGCACTTCTCACGGTTCAAGGCCGCGGCGATTCTGGGGATCACCTTCCTCGGAATCCTGTTCGCGCTCCCGAATGTCCTGCCGAACTCAGTGGCGCAGTCTCTGCCCCACTGGCTCGCCTCCAGCCGAGTCACGCTCGGCCTGGACCTGCAGGGCGGCTCCCACATCCTGCTCGAAGTGGACGGTGCCGCGCTGCGCAAGGAGCGCGCGGAGCAGGTGCGCGACGAAGTGCGCAGGGTCCTGCGTGAAGCACGGATCGGATATACCGGCCTCGTGATCCGCGACACCACTGTGCAGCTCCGGCTGCGCGATGGTGCTGCGGACACCGAAAAGGCCGTGACCGAACTGCGCAAGCTCGCGACCCCGGTCACCAACACGCTGCTGGGAACCAGCAGCGGCGAGATGGACCTCACCGTCAGCTCGGGCACCGAGGGACAGGTCAGCGTCACGCTCACCGAAGCCGGCCTGAATGCCCGCGTCCGCTCGGCGGTGGACCAGTCCATCGAGATCATTCGCCGGCGTATCGACCAGCTCGGAACGGTCGAGCCCAACATCCAGCGTCAGGGCGCGGACCGCATCCTGGTGCAGGTTCCCGGCCTTCAGGACCCGCAGCGCCTCAAGGCCCTGCTGGGCAAGACCGCGAAGCTGTCCTTCCGCATGGTGGACCAGTCCATGTCGCCCCAGCAGGCGGCCGAAGGGCGTCCGCCGCCGGATTCGGAAGTGCTGCGCGGCCAGGACGGCATGCCCTATCTGGTGGAGAAGCAGGTGCGCGTTTCCGGTGAGGATCTCACCGACGCACAGCCCGGCTTCGAGCAGCAGGGTGGCCAGCCCATCGTCACCTTCCGCTTCAATTCCAACGGTGCCCGCCGCTTTGCCTCCACCACGCAGGACGCGGTCGGCCGCCCGTTCGCCATCGTGCTGGACAATCAGGTGATCTCGGCACCGGTGATCCGCGAGCCGATCCTTGGCGGCGCCGGCCAGATTTCCGGCAACTTCACCGTCCAGCAGGCCAACGACCTCGCCATCCTGCTGCGGGCCGGCGCATTGCCGGCGCCGCTGAAGGTGATGGAAGAGCGCACCGTCGGTCCGAGCCTCGGCCAGGATTCCATCGAGGCCGGCAAGACAGCAGCCTATGTGGCCGCCGGGCTCGTGGCCGTGTTCATGGTGGCGGTCTATGGCCTGTTCGGCCTGTTCGCGCTGGTTGCGCTGGTGGTGCACATCACGCTGATGTTCGCACTCCAGTCCGTGCTTGGCGCCACCTTGACCCTGCCCGGCATCGCCGGCGTCGTGCTCACCATCGGCATGGCGGTGGACTCGAACGTGGTGATCTTCGAGCGCATCCGCGACGAGGCCCGTGAAGGGCGATCCGCCATCTCGGCCATCGACAAGGGGTTCGTGAACGCGCTGGGAACCATCCTCGACGCGAACATCACCTCGCTCGCGACCGGCGTGATCCTGTTCCTGCTCGGCGGGTCCGGCCCCGTCCGGGGCTTCGCCGTCACCTATATCCTCGGCCTTCTGACGACCGTTTTCACCGCCTACACGCTGACGCGTCTCATGATCGCGTGGTGGGTGAAGTGGCAGCGTCCGGCCAAGCTGCCCATCTGAAGGCGAGCCAATGCCTCTGATCGACTATATCCCGGCGCAAACGAACATCGCGTTCATGCGTCTGCGCCATGTCACCTTCCCGCTTTCGGCAGCGGTGGTGGTGATCGCCATGGTGTGTTTCTTCGTCTTCGGTTTCAATCTCGGCATCGACTTCCGCGGTGGAACCCTGATCGAGGCGCAGACCAGCCAGCAGCAGGCGGACCTCGGGGGCCTGCGCGAGCACCTGACCGACCTTGATGTGGGTGACGTGCAGATCCAGGAGTTCGGCTCGCCCCGCGACGTGCTGATCCGCGTCGGTGCCTTCGGCACCACCGAGCAGGAACAGCAGGCGATCATGGGGAAGATCACCTCGGCGCTGGGGACGGACTACACCGTCCGCCGCGTCGAGACGGTCGGCCCCAGCGTGTCCGGCGAACTGGTGCGCCAGTCCGTGGTGGCGCTGATTCTCGGCGCCGTGGCGGTGCTGATCTATCTCTGGTTCCGCTTCGAATGGCAGTTCGCGGTCGGCGCGCTGGCGACCACGGCGCATGACATCTTCGTCACGCTGATGGTCTATTCGATCCTCGGCATCGATTTCGACCTGACCTCCATCGCGGCCATCCTCACCATCATGGGCTATTCGCTCAATGATACCGTGGTCGTGTATGACCGCATCCGCGAGATGCTGCGGCGCTACAAGAAGATGCCGCTGCCGCAGATGCTCGACCTGTCGGTGAACGCAACCTTCTCCCGCACCATCATCGTCTCCACCACCACCTTCTTCGCCTGCCTTGCCCTGTATTTCTTCGGCGGCGAGGTGCTGAAGGGCTTTTCGCTGGCGATGACGGTCGGCGTGGTGATCGGCACCTATTCCACCATCTTCGTCGCGGCGCCTATTCTCATCCATCTGGGCCTGCGGCCGACCACGGTGGGCGAGAAGCCTCAGCCGAAGGCCGAAGTGCAGGACGGCGTCGAGATCCTGCCGCCGGAACAGCCTGTCGCAACGCTGGACGAGGCGCCCGTTGCCCCGCCCGCACCCGCGCCGGCTGCGGCTCCCGGCCCTGCGCCGCGTCGTCCCGGACGGGGGCGTCCACGGCCCGCACGGAGCTGAGGCGTATGGCCACGGAACGCCCTTCCGAGCCTTTCCTGCCCCGGCAGGTGCCCATCGACGGGTATTCGGATGAGTTCTTCCACTTCGCCGGGATGTCCCATGGCGGTTCTATTCTCGCCCTGCCGTCGGGCATCCGGCCGTGGAACGTCTCACGTTTCGCAGACGTGACCACGTCCGCATTGGCCGAGGTGATCGCGGAGGCGAACGCGTTCGAGCTGCTGTTGCTCGGGACGGGCCGGGATCCGGCCCACCTCCCGGAACTGCCGAAGCAGGCCCTGCGCGCGGCGGGTCTGCGCTTTGAGCTGATGCCGACGCCTGCTGCCGCCTCCACCTACAATGTGCTGCTCGCCGAGGGCCGCCGGGTGGCTGCGGCGCTGATCGCCTTCTGAGCCATGGCGGACGCCCCGGACCTTACAACAGCTTATTCCCATTGCGAGACATTGGCGCGGACGCACGACCGGGATCGCTTCCTGGCCGCCCTGTTCGCGCCGCCCTCCCTCCGCCGCGACCTGTGCACGCTCTATGCGTTCAACCTTGAAGTGGCGCGGGTGCGCGAGGTGGTGCGCGAGCCCATGCCCGGCGAGTTGCGCCTGCAGTGGTGGCGAGACCTGATCGAGGGATTGGGGCGGGGCGAGGTGTCCGGCCATCCGGTGGCAGCGGCCTTGCTGGATCTGCTCGGCCGCACCGACATCCCGAAGGGTGCCCTGCTGAACCTCATCGAAGCACGCACCTTTGATCTCTATGACGACCCCATGCCTTCGCCGCGCGGCCAGTGCTTCCTGCCCATGGATATTCTCGCCGCCTATGGCGGGAGCCGGGAGGATGTGGTGGGGCGCAAGACGACCCCCGCCGTGCGGGATACGCTCACGGCCCTGCGCGCGCGGGCTGACCACCATGTCACGGAAGCAGTGAGCGCACTGCGTGACGTTCCGGCGGCAGCGCTGCCGGCTTTCCTGCCGCTGACGCTGGTGGCGCCCGACCTCGCGGCGCTGGCCCGCGCGGAGGATCCATTCGCGCGGGTTGTGGGCGCCTCGCGGCTTCGTCGGCAATGGCTGCTGTGGCGCGCGGCACGCAAGGCGCGGGCCGGGCAGGCCTTCGTTACGCTGCCGGTCGCGTGATCCGGTCCGTCAGGTTCATGCGCTGGCGGCAGATGTCGGCCAGCAGAGCGCGCATGTCCTCGGATCCGGCCAGCGCATCGATCATCTCGATCTGATTGCGGGCGACCAGCAGCAGCAGGTCGTCCCT
>NCCY01000185.1:0-2404 GCA_002279855.1 Rhizobiales bacterium 12-68-15 | reverse complement strand
TCGGACATGTGCACGGCGGCGACCGAGGGGTGCGCCTCCAGCGCCGCGGCGATGCGCGGAGCAACCTGGGTGACACGCGGCCCCCGGCCTTCGGTGTCCGAATAGGACATAAGCCGGCGCGTCACGAAACGGTAGACCTTCTTGCCCGTGGCCATCCATACCCGCGCGAAAATGCTCTTCTCGTCGAGCATGCGCAGTTCGCGCGGAGTCAGCCGGTCCGGGCAATAGGTGCGCTTGTGCTTCAGCAGATGGCGCACATCCTCATAGGCCAGAACCCGGCCGAGCCGGCTTTTCCGGCTGATGGGAAGTGCCAGCTGGAAATCGGTGAGCCATGCCTCGCCATCCGCGCCCCGCAGCCAGTTCTGCTGCTTGGCAAGGTCATTGTGCGAGAAGCCGGCCCGATGCACGGCGCGGAGCGCGGCGCGGGCGGAATGGAAGAAATGCATGTCGCCATGGGGCCGGGCGATCTGGAGCGGCACCCCCTCGATCCAGCCGCGCACCAGAAAGCGGCTGCCGACGGCGAGGAGAGGGGTGGTGACACCGGTATATGTCACCTTCGCAAGACCGTGGATCTCACGCCCGGCGAGAATGGCGGCGAGCGGCGCGAACCAGAGCGACACCGCGTTCCAGCGACGGCGCACGGCCGAGCGGCGGGAAGAAATCGGATTGGCGGGCCATGGGGTCTCAGGCCGCCTTCTGCGTGCTGTCGAGCCAGCTGTCCATGTCCGCCAAGGCGCGCGCGGCGATCGCCTTCTTCTTGGCCAGCGTCTTCTCGGAGCCCCGCAACCGCTTTCCGTCCGCCCCCTTGGGCGAGATGTCGAGGGGCGGGAACAGGCCGAAATTGATGTTCATGGGCTGGAAGGAGCGCGGACCGGCATCGATCACTTCGATATGCCCGCCGGTGATGTGGCCCAGAAGCGCGCCATGCGCCGTGGTGACGGGGGGCAGATCCGGTTCGCCGCCGAGCCGTTCGGCAGCAGCGAAGCGACCGGCGAGAAGCCCGGTGGCCGCGCTCTCCACATATCCCTCGCACCCCGTGATCTGGCCGGCGAAGCGCAGGCGCGGATCCACTTTCAGGCGGAGGGTGCCATCCAGCAGGCGCGGGGAATTGAGATAGGTGTTGCGGTGCAGGCCACCGAGGCGGGCAAATTCCGCCTGCTCCAGCCCCGGAATGGTGCGGAACACACGCACCTGCTCGCCATGGCGCAGCTTGGTCTGGAAGCCCACCATATTGTAGAGCGTGCCCAGCTTGTTGTCCTGGCGCAGCTGGATGATGGCGTGGGGCTTCACATCGGGCTGGTGCGGGTTGGTAAGGCCAACCGGCTTCAGCGGCCCGAAGCGCAGGGTCTCGCGACCGCGCTCCGCCATGACCTCGATGGGCAGGCAGCCGTCGAAATAGGGCGTATTGGCCTCGAAGTCCCGCACCGGCGCCTTGTCGCCACCGACCTTGTCATAGCGGGACTGGAACCACGCCTTGCTCATGTCGATGGAATCGAAATGAACGATGGGGGCGATGGCATCGAAGAAGGCGAGGGCGGTCTCCCCCGTGAGGTCCAGCACCGCAGCCGCGAGCGCCGGAGACGTGAGCGGGCCGGTCGCGACGATGACCTTGTCCCATTCGGCCGGCGGAAGACCGGCGATTTCCTCGCGCCGGATGTCGACCAGCGGATGGGATTCGAGCGCATCGGTCACCGCCTGTGCGAAGCCCACCCGATCCACGGCAAGCGCGCCGCCCGCCGGAACCTGGTTCGCGTCTGCACAGCGCAGGATGAGCGACCCGGCGCGGCGCATCTCGGCATGCAGCACACCCACCGCATTGCCCTGGGGATCGTCGGAGCGGAAGGAATTGGAGCAGACCAGTTCTGCCAGCGCCTCGGTGTGATGGGCATCGGTCGTGCGCACCGGGCGCATCTCATGGAGGATGACCGGCACACCGCGCGTCGCCAGCTGCCACGCCGCTTCCGAGCCCGCGAGCCCGCCTCCGATCACATGCACCGGCTCCACACGCACCATCCCGTTCAACTCATTCGCTTGCCTGCGCCATCTGACGCAAAACTGTAAGGTTAGGGTCTGTGCCCCAACATGGCGGCAGGTTCAAGGAAGAGGTGCGCTTTTGCGGCGCCGAAATGAAAATGGCCCCCGAAACGGGGGCCATTTTAGGGACTCGACACGCGGATCGCGCGTCGGATCACGCAACCTGCAGGGCGGTCCGGCGGGCGACCGCCTGGATTTCGCTACGGCTGATGTTGATATCGCCCAGCGTGCGGTCATCAAGATTGGACAGCTCGGTGACAGTGCGATTGTAGGCATGCCAGCGGCGGATCTGGCGAGCCAGAATTCCCCAGAGCAGCATTTTCTCTCTCCTTCCGGCGCGGCAAGCCTTGGCGCCGCGCTCATTTCGAAG
>NCCY01000401.1 GCA_002279855.1 Rhizobiales bacterium 12-68-15 | reverse complement strand
CGTGCGGCGCAGGCCTATCACATGAAGCGGCTCGGCCTCTCCGGCCTGATGCGCCCCGGGCTGACCGAGACGGTGCAGAACTGGCGAGAAATCCGCGCCGCCTTGCCGCACACGCGGCTCTATCCGCTGCCCCATCCTTCATGGCGCAACACTGGCTGGCTGCGGCGCCACCCGTGGTTCGAGGCGGAGCTGCTGCCCGAGCTGAGGGCCGACATCGCCGCCAGTCTCGACCGCGCGCGGCGCGTGTGCGAAGGAAGACCAGACAAGAACAGGGAGACGGCATGATGGCCGAGGTGACGGAAGAGGGCGTCCGCGAGGCGCTGGCCAGGATTCGCACGCCCGAGGGCGTGGCCCTCTCGGTTTCGCCGGCGCTGGCGGGCATCGTCGTCACCAACAACAAGGTCTATCTCTCCATCAATGTGGATGCCGCGCAGGTGCGGGCGTGGGAAGGCGTGCGGATCGCGGCGGAAGAAACCGTGAAGGCGCTTCCGGGCGTCGCCTCCGCGCTTGTCGCGCTGACGGCGGAGCGCAAGTCCCCCGCCGCGCGCCCGGCTGCGGCTCCCGCGCCCCATGGCGGCGGCGGCGGTGGCAAGGCCATCGAGGTGCCGGGTGTCGGCGCCATCATCGCGGTGGCGTCGGGCAAGGGGGGCGTCGGCAAGTCCACCCTCGCCATCAATCTGGCGCTCGGCCTGCGGGATCTCGGCCTCAAGGTGGGCCTGCTGGATGCCGACATCTACGGCCCCTCCGTTCCGCGCCTGTCCGGCGTGCATGGCAAGCCGGAAGTGGTGGAGGGGCGCACCATGCTGCCCCTCGAGAATTTCGGCCTCCAGCTCATGTCCATCGGCTTCATGGTGGACGAGGACACGCCCATGATCTGGCGTGGTCCCATGGTCATGTCCGCCCTCACGCAGATGCTGCGGGAGGTGAAGTGGGGCCCGCTGGACATCCTGGTGGTGGACATGCCGCCCGGCACGGGCGACGCGCAGCTCACCATGGCCCAGCAGGTCAATCTGGCGGGTGCCGTGATCGTCTCGACCCCGCAGGACCTCGCCCTCATCGACGCGCGGCGCGGCATCGCCATGTTCCAGCGGGTGAATGTGCCGCTGCTGGGCGTGGTGGAGAACATGTCCTATTTCATGTGCCCCCATTGCGGCGGGCGCTCCGACCTGTTCGGCCATGGCGGCGCGCGCGA
>NCCY01000003.1 GCA_002279855.1 Rhizobiales bacterium 12-68-15 | reverse complement strand
CAATTCCCGCCGCCTGCACTCGGCCCTCGGCTACATCAGCCCGGCCGAGATGGAACGCAGAGCAGCTTAACCCCGTCCACTTTTTCGGGGGAAGATCAGTGATGATGCAGCCGATGCTTCCACAGCTCAGCTTTCGGTCGAAGATTTCAACCGCATCACCCGGTGCATGGAGATCGACGCGAATCACTGGCTCCGCGCGGCAGAGATCGGACAGAACCGCCGCCTCCTCCACCGCACGTCGGTCGGCATCTGCCGGACGCTGGCAGGCTATGCTGCCGGCAGCTGGGAAAGGCGGCCATCGCCTAAGCAGGCGCGCTATGGGCTGGAAGCCCTGGTGACCATTGAGGGCTCCGGTGCTCTCGACGTCGAGGCGGAGCCCGAGGCAGGGCGGCCCACATGAGCAAGGCGCCTCAGAAGATGCGGCGGCGCAAGGGCCTGCACCCGCAGCGCGAGCTGCAGGCCCGCGCCAGTCGCGGCACTCTGCCTGAAAAGCTGCCGCTGGTGCATGTCACAGCAACCGGGTTCGCGCGCGAGATCGTCGAAAGCGGTCAGTTCGAAGTGCGTCGCTGCAAGGTCTTCAACCGCGACCTCGTCTATTTCTTCGTGATGAGGCCCGCCTATCGCCAGAAGGGCGGTGACGCCAAATCCGAGAAAATCAACCGGTTCCCGTTCGTCTTCATCGTGTCGCCCGATGCCGTCGCGCCGTTTCATGTCTATCCATTCGACACCGGAGGTGCCGATGCCGGCGTCTTCGCCGATCAGGCGGATGAATTCGTCTGTCTTGAGGATTTCGAGCTGGAGACCAGTCACGCGGCTGCTGCCGGCCAGATCGGCTGGGCATTCGGCACACTCGAAGACTATTTTGACGGAAGCCTGCGCAACGACCTCGTCGCCGATGTCCCCGCCCACGAGACGGTCACGCTGGCCTATCACGCAATCGCCGGCATGGCCCGCTCCGGCAGCAATCAGCCGGACAAGCGCGCGTCGGCCATCGAGATCGCCACTTCGCGGAACGTGCCGCTTAAGGGCAATGTTTTGCTGGCGGTAATCCCGCGCCAGTATCTCGACGACAACGGCAAGGAGAACACGGCCTTCATCAACCAGCTGAAGGCGCTGAAGATCGAATGGAGGACCTATGAATGGGCACCCAACATGGTGCCCAACGAGTTGCAGGAGGATATTGCCAGGATCGTCCGCCGCTACTTCGCCGATACAGGTCTGCTGACATGATGGACGAGGACATTTCGGAGCTGCTGCTAGCCGGCTTCGTGCCGCTGCGCGCCCAGGGACTTGCCCTTCCCTGCTATGCCGCCGGACCGCTCTCGAACGCGTGGTACTGCGCGGTCTGCTCGATCGATGGCGATCACACCGGCACGGTCACCGGGTTCGAACCTTTCGAGTCCGACGACATCGTCCGGCTGCCTGCCGCCGCTGCTCGCGCCGTCTCCATCGGCGATCCATGGCATGATGTGCTGCTGTGGAAGGGAGAGTTTCACGTCGGCACGCCGGCGATCATCATCGCCCAGCTTGGCGCGACGGCGGCGGAGCTGGCGGCAGAGGCGCCGCTGACGCTGCTCGATCTCGCCATGGCAGGCGACGGGCTTGATCGTGCAGCGTTGGCCGCGACCGCCTACGCCCATGTCCGCGCGCAGTGGGGCGAAGCCGAAGCGGACCGCTGGCAGTCGGATGGATTCGCGCGGCAGCAGCTCATGCTCGAAGCTCGTCGGCTGCTTGCAGCCGCCGGCATAGGGGATGCTGGCGTCGTCCGGGGGATCGAAGTCGAACGCACCGGCACGAAACTTGTGGCAGACATTCCGGAGGCACTTGTCCAGCTCCTCCAGGAACATGACATCTTCCCCCGCTTCGCCGCGCGTGTCGCCGCTCTGGCGCAGGAAACCCATCTTTCTCTCGCGCCTGTCGCCGAACCGGGCGGCCCGGGCGGCGCGCGTGAGCCCGGGGCGGATGACGCTGCACAAGCCGTAGAGGCGCTTGCTGACGAGCCGCCCGTTCTTTCCGGGTCAGCCGATGCGCAGTCGGCGAACGTGCTGGTGCTGGCATCGGGCGCCCGGGCACGCCTGCTACTGCGCTACATCCAGCGGCCTGACTGGGAGCCTCACTGGGAGGATGCGCCGCGCCCGGGGCGCGGTCGCCGATCGTCAGGCAGGCTCGATCCGGATTTCGCTCGCGTCGAAGTCGTGGATGACCGGAACGGCCTTCCCGATCTCAGCCCCTATGAGGTCATCATCTGGCTGGTCGATGACGAGGCCTTCCTGAACGACCAGGGTCGTGTCACCGGCCAGCAGCTCCAGGCTGCGCTGGGACATGGCGCCATGCCGCTGTGCATCATTGCTCCCATGCTGCCGGCTCAGCAGCCGCCAGCGATCCTCGCCGACCGCTCAGTGGCGTCCGATTTGCCGCTGTTCCACACCATTCTCGACACGGCGGTCGTCCGTTCGCCATTTTGGCCCGGCAGTTCACGGCGCTCGATCGATCGCCGAGTCGCAGACCTCGTGTCGGCGACAGCGCAGCTTGCCGCGCCCGGCTCGCCGCTTCACGCGTGGCTGACCGAGGATCGGCCCCGTTACGAACCGTTGCTTCTGTCCATAGCTTCCGGCATCCGCCAGAGCCGGGAATCATCCGGCCTGTTCTCCGAGGTGTCCTCCGCCGGACGCTTTGCCGAGGGACCGCGCCGTCGCTATGCCGAACAGTTCACATGGACCGAGGTGCCGCGCGGCGGGGAACGGATGAAGCTGCTGGAAGGCATGGCGGTGGTGCGCCGCCACGAACCCGATTTCCAGCCCTTCGCCGAGGCCGTGACCGAGCATGTGCCTACGCCCGGGTCCCTGCAGCGCGACAGCAAGTTTCTTGGCGAAGTACCTGATCCCATCGCAGACGTCCTCACCTATCCTCACCTGGCCGCAGCCTTCCGGGCCGAACCGAAGCGGGGTGACGCGATCTGCGTCGTCACCGCCGAAGCCCCGGGGCTGAGGGCCCTGCGCGCAGCCGCGAAGATCGGCTGGTCGGTGATCCGCTACTCTGATGAGGAAAGTCTCCGCTCGCTGACCACCGGCCGCCGCAGACGGGCCGCCAACCTGCCAGCGGACATTGTCCTGCCCGATCTCAATCGGCTCGGTCGCAACCGCGGGCTGGCGATCAGGGGCGTAGATTCACGTGATGTCGTGCGCATGCCCATCCACGTTCTGTACGAATGGCGTAGGCGCTTCAGAGACTCGGACCTGGTGGCCTCGTTTCGATGGTATCGTAGCAGCATCAACCGGTACGATGAGCCCCCCGAGGCGGCGGGGGTCGCAGCTGTGCCGGCGGAACTCCTTTTCCAGGGCGAGATGCAGGACGACCGCGCAGCGGCCTTTCTGCGCGAGCACGACGATGTGATCGCTGCCGGCGCGCGCGCGAAGCGGACGGCTGATCTCAGGGCGTCCTGGTCGCAACCTGCCGATGGCGCCGCGCGGTTCATGTTCGAGGATGGAAAACTGCCTGTCCGCTTCGGGCCGGTCCACCATCAGGAGGTCGCAGCCCAGAAGTTCTTCACGATCGACGGCGATGCGAGCGTGCCGCTGCTCTTCTCCTCGCGCCTCTTTCGCGTATGGGCGCGCGCGACGCTGACCCGGTCGCCGAGCTGGTCGTCTCGCTTCTCCATCACCCGCACCTTCGAGACATTTCCGCTACCCGATCAGTTTCTGGTCCTGAACGACGGCGAAGGCGACCGCGCGAGCCTGCGCGCCAGCCCGCGGTCGAAGTCGCTTTCCGACCTGCTGAAGGCGTATGATCCGGACATGCTCCGTCTGGAATATTCGCAGGTAGGACGGACATCTGATCTCGCGAGCGATCGACGCGATTATTTCAGCGAGGTGGAGGAGCGCCTGCTCGACCTGATCGGTCTCCCACCTGACGTTTCCGATCTCGACCTTCTGGAACGCCTAGTCGACATGAACCGCAACGCCGGCGCCGATGACCATCGGACTGGCGAAGGTTTTTCGAAACGCTGGCTGCCCGATCGGCCGAGAGCGGACACGGAAATATGGGACGTCGTCGTCGAAAGTCCCAATGATGAGATCGGTCTGCGCCGGATCATCGAACGGCTCAGTCCGGGTCGCACCGATCATGTCCGCATCTGGTCAGCGGGCGGCAGCAGCAGCATTTCTGGCATGCTGCGCAACCTGCGCGACGCCGGGCATGAAAATCTCGCAGTGCTCCTTGACCGCGATGATGTATCGCGGCGCCTGATTGATGAAGCGCGGATGCTGGTCGAAGAGCACGGTGGTCATCTTGTGCTGATCTCGCCCAACATGGAAGATTGGCTCGCATCCTGCTGCCCGAACGACTATGTTCTAGCCGTGCCCGCCACGGGTGTCCGCGCCAAGGCGATGCGACGTATTTCCGGACATGCAAACCTGGACGAAGTCCTTACCTCCAATGAGGACTTCGCCAGCTGGGTAGCGGACGCCCTCGGCGTAACGCTGGAAAATCTGCCCTCGTCCTGAGCTCAGGAGCGGGCGGACTCAGATGTCGCGAGCAAGGGGTGAATGTAGGGCAGCTTTTAGCCAGCCAGATTTGTTGTTCGAATGGCAACTATGGCGGCGCGTCCCGCCAGACGGGCTGAAAAGCCCCGAATGACTGCTATTGTCTGGAGCAGACGTTCGCTTCGCCTTTTCTGAACGACTGGGTTTGGGTCGTGAGCCGCCCTCAGCTGACACTCTCGCAGACGGTAGCTATGCCTGCTGAGCCTCCTGGAAGCTGCCAGTCAGTTCTCGGCCCCAAAAGTGCCGGTCTGCAATGCGCCCCATTTCAGCCATTGATCGCGCAACGCCCGCGGCCCGAAAGCCGACATGAGCGAGGCGTTGCACTCAGGCACATATGCGCCGATACCGTTGAAAAAGTCGGTGTTGGAGTGTGGCGACATTGGCACCCGCGTCGGACGCGCAATCTCTCCTTCTCAGGCTGCTATGGCCCGCGGTCCGTTCGGGAGAAGCTTAGCGAGCGGGTCGCCGGGCGCTGCACAGGGCTTTACCAATACTCCGACCAAGATTGCCGACAGCAATTACGGTGACGACACGGACGCCGCTGCACGCAACCAAGCTGCCGTTGCGCACTTGGCTAGCTGGCCCTATGGTTCATCCTGCAATCCGACAAAGGGGTCTCCTCGATCCGGCTGGCCGAAATCATCGGGGGGAGCCAGCCTACCGCCCATCGTCCGCCTTTTTGCCTGCGCCCAGCAGGCCGGCCCGCACCGGCCGCTGTTTCTGGGCAAGCCAGGCGCGGGTCAGGGCAGTAACATCCATTTCCTGGACCAGCCGGATCAGCGCCTCCTTCAACCGGGCATCCTGCTGCTGAAAGTCGGTTTCCCCGTCGCCCACAAACAGCCGCGATGCCAATTCCGGATCGGTCGTCTCCCACTGCTGCTGCACCGTTTTCAGCAGGTCAGCGCCGCAGGGACGCGTAATCAGTGCCCCCAGATGCAGGGATGGCTCCAGGGGAACACATTGATGATAAAGGCCGGCCGGCAAGAACAGCATGTCGCCTGCCTGCATCACGAACTCAGCCGCGACCGTGTCAGGCACGGACATTGTACGCTTGCGCCAGGGCCCCTTAACCGGGGTTCCCAATATTTTCCAGCGCTTGCGCCCCGCGACCTGCACAATGATGAGGTCTCGGTCATCATAATGGGGGGGCAGGCCGCACACCGTGCCAAAGGAGCCGATCGCATCGAAAGTGACCACGGCCCCCAGGACCTGCTCCAACTTGACGGCCTCTTCCCAGAAATAGCCCGATGAACTGTCCAGACCGTTGAAGATGGCAGTGATGCCCTGGGTCAGCAAAGGCCGCAGGGCCTTCCGGTCCAACTGCCCTTTCCCGTCGATCAGGCCGAACCGGCTGGGCTCAATGGGCCGTCCATTCATGAAAAAACGGAAAAGCTCGGGACGGGTATATTCCCGGTTCAGGAAATCCTCCAGCCACCCCCATGATATAAGGTCAGCGCTTTCGGGAAATACGGCCGACATATGACACAGTTGACGTTTTGAAAACCGTTCATTCCATTCAGATACAGACAGTATCGAAAATATTTTCTCCGAAAAACTGGTCATCATATTTATCCTTTATCAGCTACCCATATTTGTAATCCGTTTCCTATTATTCCATCAATAATGTATTTCCCTGAAAATCGTCACATACGTCCCTGGCTCCTCGTCCAGCATCCGCATTTGAGCGGGTTGGTTCACTTATCCCACGGCTTTATCCTATAATAATAATAGGTTGCAGCCCGGTCAGCGGACAGGGTGGTAAGGGTGGCTGAAGGTGCTTGGAGATGGTGACAATCGACACCGTGCTGGTTCGGACCGATCATTGTCTGGTCAGTGAGATCGACAATGAACTGGTGATGATGGATATGCAGAGCGGTCATTATTTCACACTGGATGCAATCGGCAACGATATCTGGAGACGGCTTGAACAGCCGGTACGGGTGGGTGATCTCTGCGTGTTCCTGGAACGGGCCTATGCCGCCCCGCTGGATGTGATCACAGCGGATGTGCTGCGTCTTCTGGACAGAATGGCCGGCGAGGGGCTGGTGAAAGTCGCTGCGTGAATAGGGCGGGTCCCCTCCGCCGGCTGCGCACCCGGTTGTTCCGGCTGGAAGCGGTGCTGGTGCTTTGCATTACCTGCTTGCTGGTGTTCCGCCTGCCTTTTCGCCTGCTGGCACGCCTGTTCGGCGGGATCGCGGATCCTGGTCCGGCGCTGGCAAGGTCCGATCTGCGGCCGGCCCCGGTCCTGGCACGGGCTCAGACTGTCGGACGGACCGTCGATGCCATGTCCATCCGCCTGCGCTGGCACAGCACCTGTCTCGTCCGCTGCGTGGCGGGGCGGATGTGCCGGCACGCTTGGGGATCTCCGAATATGCCCTGTTCGGCGTCGATCTGCATAATGGAAACCTGACGGCCCATGCCTCGCTGGGGACGGGTGGGGAACCTGTAATTGGCGGGGCGGAAGCTGCAGGTTCCCCCCCCCATGCTTGTCTCTATGCCCCGCCAAGGACCCTTTGATGCATCATTACCGGATCAGCGGCTGGACCCTGGCAACAGAAATCCCGCTGCCGCATCTTTTTCCCTGCTCTGCGCCGGCGGTTGGGGCGGTGGCAGACATCACCTTGCGCCAGGGTCCGGTGCTGCCGCCACAGGCGCCGCTGCGGCTGGACAGGGACGGAATCCAGGTGGGTGCTGATGGCCGTACCGTGATCGACATCCCGGATTGCGTGCGCATCGGTCTGACAGGCGGACGCGACATCATTGTCGATCCAGCACCGGGTGTGCTCTGGTCCGAGATTCAGACTTGGCTGCTGGGCCCTGGCCTGGGGGTGATTTGCCATCAGCGCGGGGTGCTCCCCCTGCATGCCTGTGCCATCCGGGCCGGGAACGGCGGGCTGGCCATTATCGGCAATAGCGGGGCTGGCAAGTCCACCACGGCCACGGCCCTGGTCCAGCGGGGGCATAGGCTGCTGGGAGATGATGTGCTGGTCGTCGATCCGGACATGGGTCTGGCACAGCCCTGCTTTCCCATGGTCAAACTGTGGGACAGCAGCCGCAGCGCCCTGGACATCGGCCAGGAGGGACAGCAGCCCGTGGGCCGCAAGGCCGGAAAATGGCATGTGCCGATGCTGGCTGCCTTTGATCCCGTCCCCCGGCCGCTATCCGCCATCGTGCATCTGCGGCCCGACCCGGCGGCCCGGCGGCCCGTCCTGACCCGCTGGCCCCGGCCCCATGCGGCGGCCGTGCTGGACGCAATGACCTACCGGGCCTATCTGGCCGACGCCCTGCATGGACGCGGGCATGTTCTGTCGGCGGCAACACGGCTGGCGGCGCACGTACCCATATGGGAACTGGTGCGCACGGCCGATTTTGCCGACCTGGGCGAGATGCTGGACATTCTGGAAGGGCTGGCGGGTGCCTAAGGGAACCGAAAACACAAGCTCAGCCGTTGCCACCCTCCACCATACGGATGAAGCGCCCCACGGACAGGCCGCGCAGCAGGGCCAGACGATAGGCCATGTCGCCGTCCGGGCTCGTAAACCGCTCTGCCGGTATCTGTTCTGGTGGGGTCGCCGGGTCGGGCAGATCGGCAACCAGCCGGCACAGCCGGTCAAGATCGAGAACGCGCGACGCCATGGGGGACGATCGAAGCCGCGCCAGCTCCACCGCCATCGCGTCACGGCTGGCCACCACCTTTTCGTACCAGTCCGCCGCCTGTACGCCCCGGATCCGGCGGTTCAGCATGGTATCGGGCAGCAAACCCGCCATAGCATCGCGGAACAGCGAGGCGCGCCGACCATCCCGGATGAAAAAACCCTCCGGAATCGTCAGGCAGAAATCCAGCAGCCGACGGTCGGCGGTCGGATCGCGGATATCGACGCCATGTTCGGCCAGGCTGGCATGGTGGTAAACGCCCGGATCGGCAAGACGTATCATAAACAGGCGCGCCGTCCGGCTGTCGCTGAACCTGGGGGGGAAAGAGCCCCGGGCGGCCGCCAGCCTGTCCATATCCATGGAAGCCGCGAAGGCCGGGGACAGGGCCGTATGGGCGAAAACACCAGGCCTGTTCCGGTGCCGCGGCCGGCGAACCCAATCCGGCAGATAGGGGCCAAGGGCCGTGGAGGCCACCCTGCGCCACCCGGCGCCTTCCCGCATCAGGCCCCGCGCCAGGATGGCCAACTGCCACCAGCGGCCCTGCCGGAACAGCCGGGCAAGATGAATCTGGCCCTCGAAACTGGCCGTCAGATTGCCCATGGCACCGATCAGCAGCACCTTGATGCCGCTGCGGGCCGCGGTCTCTTCGATGACCCGCGCCCAGCCCAGGTTGCAGATATTGAGGAACGGAGTCTCCACATAGGGCAATGTACGTTCCAGGTCCCGCAGCGGGCCGTCCGGACCCGCGTGGATGATGCGATGCTCGATATTGCTGAAACGGCGGGCCACCTCGCCGGCGACCCCGGATTCATCGATCACACGGGAAGAGGGGTAAGGGCCGGTGAAACCGTCACGCGGGGCTCCCGTGAAGGCTGTCAGTCCTTTTGCCTGGGCCGACAGTTCCCGGGCGGCCAGGGCCGTGACTGAGGCGCTGTCATACCCGGCGCTCAGATGGCTGCCGATGCCGCCGCCGGGCCGTACGCGCAGACAGGCGCGCACCGCCTGTGTATAAAGCCGGCCGAATTCCTCCACATGCTCCCGGTAATCCCCCGACCGGGTCGGTTCCTTGAACTGGCCCGGCCAATATTGCACCAGCCGCCGCCGCTCCCCCTGAACCAACAGATAATGGCCCGGCGGTACCCGTGACAGGTCACGGTAAAGGGTCTGTGTTCCTTCCTGCGGGAGCAGTGCCACATAGGCCCCCAGTTCAGTTGCCTCCAGGGCATTGGAAAACTCGCCCAAGGCGAACAGCCCTTTCGGCATGGACGCAAAGGCGAACAGGCCGGGCCGGTGGGCGAAGAACAGCGGCCGGCCACCATAATGATCCCGGGCCAGCAGCAGAAGCTGTTCCTGGTCATCCCACAGGGCAAAGGCGAAATCGCCGGTCAACCGGCCCACACAGTCCGGTCCCCAGCGGCGGTAGGCGGCCAGGATCAGGGCTGCATCGGAACAGCGCTCCCCCTCCCCGGCCGCCCAGCCGAAGCCAGGCGCCAGTTCAGGGGCATTGTCGATGCGGGCATCCGCCACCACGCAGATACGCCGATCCCCATCCCACAGGGGCTGGCGGTCGATCATATCCGTATCGGTGATGTGGGATTGCCGGCAAGTCAGGGCCAGACCGGCTGCGGCGATGTCACTGATTCCGGCCCGGGCCGGGCCATAGGCGGCAAGGGCCGCCCCCATACGCGTGACAAGCTCGGCTGTATGAACAACACCATCATGCTGCCACAGACCGGCAATGGCCGTCATGGGCGCAGCCTCTCCGCTTTGCAGACGGGATGAGGAACACCCACCGGATCAGGACGTAGCACCTTGGCCCCAGTTGCCATCAGGAGAAGGAGCGCCGGAAAAGGCTACGAGTGTCTCGGTGTTGATATCCAGACGCTGCAATTCCGGGGCCTTCCATTCGGCCTTGGACTGGTGATCCGGCTGGGTATTGGTGTTGTCCATAATAGGCCTGTCGGAAGTTTGGAAGCTTGATGATCGCAGACCAAAGGCTGCGGCCGACTGAAAGACTGCTCGCACATGACAAGGTTGCCTTGATACAGTCAAGATCATTCGTGGCTGGCGGCCGCAGGTTGGCCTTGACTTTCCCCTGCCTAGGCTTGCGCCCGGTCCTGAATGGCTGCAAAGGGGCCGGGCCCAGAAGGGCAGCTACACGGCATTCGCTCCCGATAGCGGACCGTATGGATACGGCCCCACAGCCGACGTTCCGTGGTGCCTTTTGGAATGTCTGCTTCTGGCGCGACACGGCCCGCTAACCATTGCCGGTGCAAGCACGCCCTCTATGCCGCTGGGGTGCCTGACTTCGGGTGGCTTCCTTTCGCATGCTTCCGCTTGCGTTTGCCGGCCATGTCCACCAGCCGGCGAAATGTCGGGCATTCCATGTGAGAAGGCGCCGGGCAGTCGGCGACATGGCGGAGGGTGTCGCGCAGCGCCGTCAGCTCGCGGATTTTGCGGTCAATTTCCTCCGCCTTTGCATGGAGCGCCGCGCGTGGCAGATCCGGCATGCCGTTCCTGACGAACATCCCGGCGATCTCGCTGAGCGAAAAGCCAGCCGACTTACCCATTGAAATCAGCTTGAGTTGCAGCAGCACCTCGGGCGCAAACTGTCGCCGCAATCCGTGCCGGGAGACGGAGGAAATCAGCCCGGCTTCCTCATAGTGGCGCAGCGCCGAGGGCCTGTTCCCGCTTTTTTCGGCGACCTCTCCAATATCCAGGAACTTCATGCTTGACCTCAAGTCGGCTTGAAGTGGCAGCCTCCTCGCTAGCGGCTTTCGAAGCAAGAGGAAGAAGCGATGGGACAGGCACGATCAGGCGCCATGGAGAAGGAAAAAGCGGGAACCACGATCACACTCGCGCTTGCAATGCTGTTGGCCGCGCTCGGCACCAGCATTGCCAACATCGCGTTGCCGGCGCTCGCCGAGGCGTTCTCAGCCGCCTTCGCACCGGTCCAGGCGGTGGTCGTCGCCTATCTCGCGGCCCTGACGGTCTGCGTGGTGATAGCCGGTCGACTCGGCGACCGCTTCGGGCTGAAACCCATGCTTGTGGCCGGCCTCGCCGTGTTCGCCGTTGCCTCGGTACTGTGCGCCGTCGCGCCGAATTTGCCGTTGCTGCTCGGGGCCCGGGCGCTTCAGGGGGCGGGCGCGGCATTCCTGATGACGCTTGCCATGGCGTTAATGCGCCAGACTGCGAGCGAGGGGCGAATCGGGCGGGCCATGGGTATGCTTGGTACGGTATCGGCCTTGGGCACGGCGCTCGGCCCTTCCCTTGGTGGGCTGCTGATCCCGTTCACAGGATGGCGGGGCATTTTCTGGGTGCAGGTGCCATTCGCAGCTCTGGCCTTGATACTGGCGATCACCACGCTTCCGACCGAGTCCGCCAGGGAAAGGGCACCAGCCGTTCGCCTGCGCTCGGTCATGACCCGGACCCTCGCGCCAAACCTTCTGGTGAATATCCTCGTCGCCGCCGTCATGATGACGACACTGGTGGTCGGGCCCTTCTATCTCAGCATCGGGCTTGGTCTGACGGCTGCGCAGGTCGGCTTCGTCATGGCGATCGGCCCTGTGATCTCGATCTTCAGCGGCGTTCCGTCCGGGAGGCTCGTGGATGCCTGGGGCCGCGACCGCGTGCTTGCCGTCGGCCTGGCCCTGCTGACGATAGGCGCGCTTCTGCTAGCGTTCCTGCCGAACGGGATCGGCGTTGCGGGCTATGTGCTTTCCATAATCGTGCTGACGCCCGGCTATCAGCTGTTTCAGGCTGCCAACAACACCGCCGCGCTGGCCAACATCCCAAAAGACCGGCGCGGCACCGTCTCCGGGTTGCTCGGCCTGTCACGCAATATCGGGCTGATTGCCGGGGCGTCAGCCATGGGTGCTGTCTTCGCGTTCGGCGTGGGGTCGGAGGATCTCGCGCAAGCGACGCCTTTGGCCATCGCCTCGGGCATGCGGCTCACCTTCCTGCTGGCTGGCGCCATGATGCTCGCCGCCGTCGCGGTTGCGTTTGGCATCGTCAAGAAGCTCCGCAAGCGTCTTGATTGATGACAGCATCGCCTGCCGGCCCTCCGATCGGGCGATACTGCTTTCGATAAATGATGAGCGTCGCGGGGAGGGGGCTCTCTCTGTCCATGTACCGAAGCCCGGCCTTGATCTGCTGCACGCGGAGAGGCAGGCGGCTCACAGGAAAGTGGGAAGATCGTGGGGAGCGATGCGCGGGAGCCCACTTTTCCACCCGTGGGTACCCGGTGGGTACTTGTGGAGCGGGCGATGGGATTCGAACCCACGACCCCAACCTTGGCAAGGTGCCCGAGAGCCATTCGCTGCAATATCCGCGTGTTTGCTAAAGTACTATAAGATACGATAAATAAACGACTATTTTCGAAGGTGGGCGCGCTAAAGGCCGCGCTTCATGCGCTATTTTGCGCTTCTGAGAGCTTGGAATTTGATTAGAATCCGGCTAGCCTCGTAAAATCTAAGCAGATTTTCGGTAGGGCTCTGAACTCACTATGGAAAAGCTGACGAAGCGTTTTATCGACGCGCTGGAAGTTCCGAAACCTTCGAAGGTTGGGGTCAAGGTTCGGGAGAGTTTTGCCTGGGATCGGGAGCTTCGAGGCTTCGGCGTTCAGGTCATGCCCTCGGGGCTGAAGAGCTTTGTGATCCAGTATCGCTCGCCCGAAGGACGGCCTCGTCGCACCGTGATTGGACGCTACGGGCTGATGACGGTCGAGGAGGCGCGCCGGATCGCCCATGAAAAGCTGGTGGCCGTCTCCAAGGGTCTCGACCCGCTGGATAGCCCGGACAGCAAGCTGAAGGGCATCTCGGTTGCCGAGGTATGCGACTGGTATCTGGCCGAGGCCGAGGTCGGCCGCATACTCGGCCGCAGCCGTCGCCCCATCAAGGCATCGACCCTGGCCATGGATAAGAGCCGGATCGAGGTTCACATCAAGCCATTGCTCGGCCGACGACTGATTGCCACGCTGAAGCTCGGGGATATCGAAGGGGCGCAGGCAGATATTGCCGTCGGCAGAACATCCAAACCTCGCGCGGGCAGTCGAGGCGGAGCGACCACGGGCGGGGAAGGGGTGGCCGCGCGCACCATGTCGACGCTGCATGCCATCTTCGAACACGCCGTTCGCCTTGGAAAGATCGACGCCAATCCCGCGCGTGGCGTTCGTAGGCTGGCCGGAAAGGCGCGGGAACGCCGCCTCAGCCGCAGCGAAATCGCTCGTCTCGGGAGGGCCATGCGTTTCGCTGCAGAGGCTGGAGAGCATCCGACGGGGCTGGCTGCCATCCGCTTCCTGCTCCTCACGGGTTTTCGGCGAATGGAGGGCCTTGGGGTGAAACGGCTTTGGCTCAACACGGAGGAAGGCTCGGTCCGTTTTCCAGATACAAAAAGCGGAGCCCAGACACGGGTCATAGGCCGCGCAGCTATGGACCTTTTGCTGGGGCAGCCCAACATAACATCATCGTACTTCTTCCCGGCGGATTGGGGCGAAGGCCACTTTATCGGCGTCGTTCGGGTGCTCGATCGGCTGTGTGCCAGCGCGAAGCTGGACGACGTGACTCCGCACACATTGAGGCACACATTTGCCAGCGTCGCGGCGGACCTGGGCTTTTCCGAACTGACCATTGCCGCGCTACTGGGCCATGCAGCTCGGGGCGTGACGCAGCGCTATATCCATATAGACGAAGCGCTCAGGCTCGCAGCCGACAGGGTTGCCGACGAGATTGACGCTATCCTGGATCAACCCGAACGGGCTGGCCGCCCGTCACGTTCGGGGCGTCCGGCCGAGCCCGTCGGCGCCGATCGAGGCTCATAGCTATGCCCCCGATACGGCTCGAGGTGTCGGATGGTGCATCTCCAGCGCGTAAGCTACGGAAGGTGAAGGGGTATGCCGCGCCACGACAGCTCGATGCGAATGTTCGAGGCGGGCTTCACCATCGAACAGGTCGCGCTTGTGACCGGCCATAAGGACTGGAAGATGCTGCGGCGTTAGACCCACCTCAAGCCGGAGGCGCTGCACACCATCCGGACTGCGAGAGCGGCATAGCTAAGGGGGATTTGGCTCGCCTTGTAGATGTCGCCATCGCTGAGCCATGCCGCCACGATGGCTGGCGACGACCGCAGCCTGCGCCAGTTCATCAAACGCCTCTTATGCGCCGCGCAGGATCACCACACACCGCGCTCGAAACAGACGGCCGGCATGGGTGGGCCGTACCTGCCGCGTGGTGCGCACCAGCAGACTGGTCCGCACATCGTGTTCGAGCTGGGCGACATGCTAACTCACCACCGCCTCGGTAAGGCGAGCGGCACGACTGCACGGGAAGCAAGCCCTGAACGGCGCTTTAGCCTCCTGGAAGACCTCTCATAAGGGGGCGTTTACCTTATTCATCTAGACCCTTCGCATCCGTCACCTTCTCCATCCAAGTGACCACCTTGCCGTCAAGTTCCTCGGCCACGGCCAGATGCGACATGGCCTGTTTGGCGCTGGCCCCGTGCCAGTGGCGCACATTTGGCGGAATCCAGACTAGATCGCCGGGCACCACCTCCTCCACCGGTCCGCCTTCTTTCTGAACACGACCGCGCCCGGAAATGATGAAGAGGGTCTGGCCCAGCGGATGCGTGTGCCAGGCCGTGCGCGCTCCCGGTGCAAAGGTCACCGTGGCGCCGCTGACGCGCGCGGGGGCGTTGCCCTTGAAATTGCCAGAGACGCGGACGTTGCCGGTGAAGTAGGCGTCCGGCCCCGGTACCGATGGTGCATCCTTGGCGCGCACGATCTTAAGCTCGCCAGCGTGGGCGGCCGACACACCGGGCGCAGGCGCAGCAGAGGGTGCCGGTGCTCCGGCCCGTTGGTCAAACACACGCTGCAAGACCGGCACAGCGGAAAAGGCGCGCGGCCAGCCGGCGTAAAAGGCAAGATGCGCGACCGTTTCCGCGACCTCGTCGCGCGTTAGCCCGCTGTCCATCGCCCGGTTGGCATGGAAGGGCAATTGCTCCGGTTGGCCGATGGCAATCAGCGCCGTGATGGTAATGAGGCTCCGGTCGCGGGGCGTGAGTTCCGAACGCCGCCAGAGATCACCGAACAGAACCCGGTTGGTCAGATCGGCCAGTTCGGGCGCGGTCGGCCCAACCGTGGTGGTGACGGTGGCGGAACGGGCGGCCTCGGCGGCCGCGCTCAGTTCGATCCGGGCGGCGGCGCTCGGGTCGACCGGGCCGATGTCGCGGTCGACATACACCCGCTGCACCTCGGTGACCGCCGAGAGCGCATTCGGCCAGCCGCTATAGAAGGCGAGATGGGTGATCACCTCCCCGATCTCCACCGGGGTTACTCCGGTATCGAGCGCGCGGGCGGTATGAACCCCGACCTCGGCGGTCTTGCCGGTCGCGATCAGCGCGGCCAGCGTGACAAGGCTGCGGTCACGCGGCTTGAGGGTATCCCGCACCCAGACTTCGCCGAACAGGACGCCATTCGTGAACTTCCCCAGACCCGGCGCGACCTGGTAGACGGCCTCCGGCGCAACGCGGGGGCGACGCGTTTCTTCGGCAGCGACAGCGGTGGTGGCAAGCGCGGACAGGGCGAGGCTGGCAGCAAAACTATTCACAAGCGAACTCCTGGTTTTAATGTCGTTTCCCCGCCCGAAGCATGCGGGCGGGGGCGCTGATGGGCGCGGCGTCAGGCGCCGGCGGATCAGCTCACATTGAGGTCGACATTCTTGAGCGGAAGCTGGCGCACGCGCTTGCCGGTCGCGGCAAACACCGCGTTCAGCACGGCTGGGGCGGCGACTGCGATGGTCGGCTCGCCGACCCCACCCCAGAAGCCGCCGGACGGCATGGAGATCACCTCCACCTCCGGCATTTCGTCGAGCCGCAACACATTGTAGGTGTCGAAGTTCTCCTGCTCGATCCGCCCGTCCTTTACTGTGCACTCGCCATAGATCATGGCCGAGAGCCCATAGACGAAGGAGCCAGCAACCTGCGCGTCGACCTGCTGTGGGTTCACCACATGTCCCGGATCGGTCGCCGCGACGATGCGATGCATCTTGAGCTGTCCATTGGTGACGGAGACTTCCGCTGCGGCGGCAACATAACTGCCGAAGCCCATGATCTGCGCGATGCCGCGCGCCCGGCCCGGCGCCGGCGGGGTATCCCAGCCGATCCCCTTGGCCGCCGCCTCCAGCACCGCCAAGTGCTTGGGATGATTGCGCATCAGCCGGCGGCGGAACGCCAGCGGGTCCTGGCCGGCCGCAGCGGCCAGCTCGTCGATGAAGCACTCCATATAGACGGCATTCTGATTGAGGTTGACGCCCCGCCAGAAGCCCGGCCGGATATGCGGATTGCGCATCGCATAGTCGATCAGCAGGTTCGGGATCGTGTAACCCAGATGGCCTTCGGGGCCATCCGCCAGCAGGCCCTGATACACGATGGGGTCGCCGTTGGCGGTCATCAGATTGGGCAGGGCGTAGCTCAAGATGGACTGGCCGGAGAGGCGCATGTGCAGGGCTTCGATATTGCCCTGGGCATCGAGCGCCCCGCGGAAGCGCGCCTGCGTCACCGGATGGAACCGCCCCTGCAGCATGTCCTCCTCGCGGGTCCACATCATCTTCACCGGCGTCCCCGGAAGCGCCTTGGCGATCCGCGTCGCGATCTGCACATATTCGGTCGACAGGCGCCGGCCGAAGCTGCCGCCGATGCGCATGATATGCAGGTCGCAGGACTGCGCGGGCAGGCCGGCAGCGGCCACCACGGCGGTCAGCGCTGTGTCCGGTGCCTGGGTCGGAACCCAGGCCTCGCAGCGCTCGGGCGTCCAGCGGACGGTCGCGCTGAGGACCTCCATCGGCGCATGGTTCTGGAACGGGAAGCCATAGTCCGCCTCCAAGACGCGTCGCGCCCCGGCCAGCACCGCCTTGGCATCCCCGGCACGGTTGCCGACAAAGGCCTCGGGTGCCGACAACCCCTCGCGCAGGGTTGCGGCGATGGTCTCGCTGGAGACCTCGGCATTCTCGCCTTCGTCCCACACGATAGGCAGTGCATCCAATGCGCTTTTGGCACGCCAGAAGGTGTCGGCGACCACAGCCACCGTCTCGTCGTCAACCTTCAGCACAAGTTTCACGCCACGCATGCTGGAGACGGCCGCAGCATCGAAGCTCTTGAGCTTGCCTCCATGGACCGGGCAGGCCTTGGGAATGGCCACCAGCATGCCGGGCATCGAGATGTCCATGCCATAGACGAGCGACCCATCGAGCTTGTCGAGTGTGTCGATGCGCTTCACCGGCTGGCCGACGATGGTCCAGTCCATGGGGTCTTTCAGCTTGACATCCGCCGGAGGCGCGATGCCGGTCGCAGCCGCGGCAATGGCACCATAGGTGGTGCTGCGGCCGCTGGCGGCGTGGCGGATGACGCCCTTGGTCACACTGCAGGTATCCGGCTGAACACCCCATTGGCGGGCCGCGGCCGTGACCAAGATAGCGCGGGCCTGAGCCCCACCGAGGCGCAGATAGTCATGCGAGCCGCGGATCGAGCGCGAGCCGCCGGTCTGCTGCGACTTCCACACCATGGCGCGCGCCTTGTTGGCGCCGGGATCGATCAGTTCGTAGCGCACCTTGCTCCAGTCGCAGTCGAGGTCCTCTGCCACGAGCTGGGCAAGGCCGGTCAGGGCGCCCTGGCCCATCTCGATGCGGGCGATGCGGATGATGACCGTGTCGTCCGGCTGGATCACCACCCAGGCATTGACCTCTGGGGTGGCAGTCTGCGCCACGGCGTTCTGCGGCAAGGGGAAGGAGAAGCCGAAGGTAAAGGCGCCCGCAGCGGCGGCGGCGCCGCCGAGGAAATTACGCCGCGTGACGCGGCCGGCGGCGGTGTTGACAGGAGCGGCGTGCTTCATGGTCATGGTGTCGCTCCTTCTCAACCGCGGTTCGCTGCCATGCGCTCAGCGGCAAGTTTCACGCCGGCCAGAACCCGCGTGTAGGTGCCGCAGCGGCAGATGTTGGTGATCTCGCTGCGAATATCGGCGTCGCTCGTATGAGTGTTCTGGGCGAGCAGCGAGGCGGCGGCCATGATCATGCCGACCTGGCAGTAGCCGCATTGGGCGACATCCAGTTCAGCCCAGACCTGCTGCACCGGATGCGGCGTCTGCGCTCCGAGCCCTTCGATAGTGAGGATCTTCTGCTCCGGCGTGATCGCGCTCACCGGCAGCGCACAGGAGCGGGTCGCCACCCCGTCGAGATGGACGGTGCAGGCGCCGCACTGGGCAACGCCGCAGCCATATTTGGTCCCGGTCAGGCCCACATGCTCCCGGATGACCCAGAGCAGCGGAGTGTCGTCTTCCACGTCGATCTCGAGGAGATTTCCATTGACGTTGAGCTTTGCCATCGTGCGCTCCCGGCTGGACTGGTTTTTTCAGTGGGTCTGATGTGTCGTCCTGAAACCTCGAATGGGGCGCTTTCCCCCAATCGGATGGCCCCGTCAGTTGCTTGCTGGCTGGCTCTCCAGATAGGCGGTGACCGCTGCCCTGTCGGCGGCGTTCGTGACCGCAATCGCCATGGTGGTGCCCGCCACCATGGCGCGGGGATTGGCGAGGAAGCGGTCGATCTGCCCCGCATCCCAGGTGATGCCAAGGTCTCGCAGGCCGGCCGAATAACGGGCGCCCTCTACGCTTCCCGCCTTGCGTCCGATGACGCCGTTCAGGCTGGGGCCGATCCGGTTCTGTCCCGCCTCAAGGGAGTGGCAGGACGCGCAGCGCGCGCGAAACAGGCGCTCTCCAGCGGCGTCCTGCGCGCGGACCGACGGCGCGAGCGCCCAAAGGGCGAGAAACGAGCAGGCAAGTACGGCGAGGAATCGAAAGGCCATCCTGTCTCCGGCAAGGTTCGCTATCGTCGCGGCCGAACGGTGGCGAGCGCCACGCAGGCCCTGGAAGGCTGAAGCTTACGCAGAGGGATGAGCAGGGATTAGCCAGGCTCTCTCGCATGGCGCTATGTGGGAGATTCATCAATCCCGCGATCAACTTATCGTTATTGACCGAGGCCGGCGAAGTATGGAAGTGCGCTTTCGGAAGCACTTGCGATGGGCGACATCTATTGCCGCTCACGACTGAAGGCTTCTGCCGCCTGGTCTGCGGCGCGAATCCCACTCAGCAGCGCGCCATGTGCGGTCGAAAAGTCCGCGGGATGCGTCGCCTCGCCGGCGAAGAATAACCGATCCTCATAGGGAACTGCCAACCGGGGGCGCGCGCTTCGGTTGCCAGGCAAAGCATGGCTGTAGCCGCCGCCGATCTCGGGCGTCGCGCCCCAGGCGGAGGCGAGAGCCGGTCGCAACGCGCGCCGCACATCCGCGCCGAAGAGCGCCGCGAGCTGGTCGGTGGCATGGGCGAAGGCGGCGGCCATTCCCTCCTCAAGCACGCGGCGGGCGCCGGCGCCGCCGAGGAAGCACTCGATGACAGGGAAACCGAAGGGCCGGATGTAGTAGGTGCCCGATGCCGGATCGTGGAGATCGCCATGAACATGGGTCTCAGCCTCGAACAGCGACGGACCGACGATCTCCAGAAATAGCTTCTCGTTGCAGCCGAGCGGCAGATGCGCCGCCGCCTCGCGCCAGGGGTCGAGCGCGGCGGGCCAGCGGATCGCCGTGCCGGCAAGCATATCCGTGGAAACGGTAATGATCGCCGCCCGGCAGCTCAGCGTGCCACGGCGAGTGACGAGCTCGATGGCGGGTCCGTTGACCTCGAGCCGTTCCACCGGCGTCGCAAGATGCAGCGCCACATCGGCAGGGAAGCTGGAGGTGACGAGCGTGCCGTACCCAGCCGGCAGGCGCCAGTTGAGAAAGGTCGAGGCCCTGTCATAAGCGGCATAGTCGGCGGCCGATATGCGTTCCAGTTCGTCGCCGCTGATATAGCCGCTCAAGGCCTGAAGATAGGCGAGCCAACGTTCGCCGCGTTCCACCGCGTCAAAGGCCCGGTCGCTGGCCGGCGGTTCCTCGGCGAGGCGCCGACTCCAGGCATCGAACGCCGCGCCGGCCGCTTCCCAGTCCGCCGGGGTCGCCCCCAGATCGCCGAACTGCCGATCCCAGGCACTGGGCCGGCGATCCACAACGAAACCCGCGGCCTCGGCGATCCGCGCCCACGGGTTGCGGTCCGCCGAATGCAGCCAGCCGCAACCGAGATCGAGGGACAGGCCGCGCGTCGTCGCGGTCCAGGCGCGCCCGCCAAGGCGCGGCAGTGCCTCCAGCACGACGACCGACAAGCCGCGCCCGGCCAGGCGCCGGGCGGCGCCGATGCCCGCCGCTCCTGCCCCGATGATGGCGATGTCGCAGGCGTGGGTCATGGGCGGATGCCGGCAGGGCTTCTAGGCAGGTTTCACCGCGTAGCGTAGGTGCACCACGCCGTGATCGAGCGTCTCCGCGCCGAGGAACGACAAGGTGACCTTGCCGGCGAGCCCGTCCGGGCCGGCGTCGACGATGGCCTCGCTGCCCGGCCGGGCATCGAGCGCGGGGACGATGAGCACGCTGAACGCGTCAACGAGGCCGGCGGCAAGAAAGGCGCCATTGGCGCGCGCGCCGCCCTCGACCGCAAGTCGCTTGATGCCGAACTCCTCCGCCAGAATCTCCAGCGTTGCCGCAAGGTCGATCTCAGCGCCCTCAGCGACGATGTAGGACACGCCATCGGCCGCAAGCTCGGCGAGGTGGCTGTCCGGCACATTCCCACCGAGCAGGACGATGGCATGGTCACCGCCGACACTTGACCCTTTGAAGTGGACCTTGCCGGAGGGATCGAGGGCGATGGCGTAGCTTTCTGCCCGCGTCGCGACATGGAGCGGGCGGGCGACCGCGCCGACAGTCGCCGGCGGATGCGGCACGCCCTTGGCCATCTCGGCCATGGTAACGCGCCCGACCAGCCAGGCATCAGCCTTCAGCGTGCCGTGGACCTGCTCATAGATCCGGCCCCAATCGGCACGGCCACCCTGAGGGCCGGCGGTAAAGCGGCTCGGATGAAGGCGCCCATCGAGCGAGGTTTCCATCAGGCAGACGACATAGGGCTTCATGGGCGCACCTCAGGCGAACGGAACGCCGGCTAAATACCGCCGGCGGTCGGGAAACGGGTCTCAGGCCGCCTCAGGAAGAGGAAGCGAGGCCATGTCGATGACGAAACGATAGCGCACATCGGCCTTCTCCAGCCGCTCGAACGCCGCGTTGATGTCCTGGATGCGGATCATCTCGACATCGGGGAGAACGCCGGCCTTGGCGCAGAAGTTCAGCATCTCCTGCGTTTCCGCGATACCGCCGATGGGCGACCCGGCGATCCGGCGCCGTCCGAGCAGCAGCGGCACGGTGCTCGGCTCGGCCAGCGGGCCGATCTGGCCGACGATCACCAGCGTCGCGTCAACGTCGAGCAGCGGCACATAGGGGTTGATGTCGTGCTTCACCGGCACGGTATCGATGATGAGGTCGAAGCTGCTGGCGGCCTCCTCCATGGCTTCGGCATCGCTTGATACCAGCAGGCGGTCGGCGCCCAGCGCCAGCGCGTCGGCTTCCTTGTCCTTGGTGCGGCTCAGCACGGTTACGTCGGCACCCATGGCAGCGGCGAGCTTTACCGCCATATGGCCGAGTCCCCCCAGGCCCACCACGCCGACCCGGCTGCCCGGGCCGACGTTCCAGGTGCGCAGCGGCGAATAGGTGGTGATGCCGGCGCAGAGCAGCGGCGCCGCCTTGGAGAGGTCGAGCCCTTCCGGCACGCGCAGCACGAATTCCTCGCGCACCACCAGATGCTTGGAATAGCCGCCCTGGGTGGGCGTGGTCGGCTCGCAGGAAAAGCGCTCGGTGTCGCTATAGGTCTGCACCGGCATCTTGCGGCAGAGTTGTTCCAGCCCCTTCCGGCACTGGTCGCAGCTCTGGCAGGAATCCACAAGGCAGCCGACCGCTACATGGTCGCCGACCGCATAGTGCTTGACCTCATTCCCGACGGCTGTCACGCGGCCGATGATCTCGTGGCCAGGCACCAGCGGGTATTGGCTCCAGCCCCAGTCATTGCGCGCCTGATGAAGGTCCGAATGGCAGACGCCGCAATAGAGCACGTCCATCGCCACGTCGTCCGGCCGCAACGCACGCCGCTCGAAATCATAGGGACTGAGCGGGGTCGTCGCCGAGCGCGCCGCATAGCCAACGGTCTTCATGGGCTTCTCCTGTGCGTGGCCGCCGCACCGCTGACGCGTGGCGCCGGGATATCCACGTCTGAACTAGGGTCCAGACTCATAACCAGTAGCTGACGGTGGCCGCGATGCAGACGGCAGCGAGGAAGTTGGCGGCGTTGCGGTCGTATCGCGTGGCGACGCGCCTGAAGTCCTTGAGGCGGCAGAACATGCGCTCTATGGCGTTTCGGTCGCGGTAGAGCACGGGCGAGAAGCAGCTCTTCCAGCGCCGGTTGGCCTTGGGCGGGATGTTGGGCATGGTGCCGTTCTCCTCGACCTGCCTGCGGATGGCGTTGCTGTCGTAGCCCTTGTCACCATGAAGGATGCGGGCGGCCGGCATCTGCTTCAGCAGGACCGACCCCGCAATGCAATCGGCGACCTGGCCTCCTGTAAGAAGGAAGGCGATGGGCCGGCAGTCGCGATCGGTCAACGCGTGGATCTTGGTCGTGCGCCCGCCGCGAGAGCGGCCGATGGCCTGGTTGCGCTCCCCCCTTTTCCGCCCGAGGCCGAGCGGTGCGCCTTCACCGCAGAGGAGTCGATGAGCACCTGGGCCGGAGGGCCGCCGGCGCTCGCCAGAGCATGAAAGAGATCGACCCAAACGCCTTTGGCAGCCCAGCGGACATAACGGTTGTAGAGCGTCTTGCGTGGCCCGTACTCGGGCGGAGCGTCGATCCAGCGCCCGCCCGACTTGAGAACATGGACGATGCCGCTGATCACCCGGCGGTCGTCAACACGCGGCTTGCCACGCGTGTCCGCCGGCAGATGTGGCGCGATCCGCGCGAATTGCGCATCCGTGAGCCAGAAACGATCCCGATTCATTCGTGCTTCCTCCCGGAAGCCGTGAATCACACCGGGCCAGCAAAGCCAAACAATTTATGGGTCCGAGCCCTAGGACGGGCAACCCGGCAGGGGTAGAGCCGCCGCGCGCTAGCTCTCATGAAGGGCGCTCATCAATGGAAGTCGCGTATGCGAGGCTGGGGGGCGCCGCCCCCGATTGATGAGGCTCCCTCATCACGCCATGCGCACTCCGGCCGGTAGTCGCAGGGAAAGCCGCCCTCTAACCTCGATCCACCCTGCACCGCCGCACGCCTCCCGCCGCGCGGGATGGGCGACAGCCCGGCGGGAGTCGTCCCGGACGGTGCCGGCGTCGCTGCGTGGCGACCGGCGCGCGCGCCCTTTCACAGGAATCATCATGCTGACTCACGATACGCCTATCGCCGAGGGCATGGCGGAGGCCACAGCCTCCCCTGCCGCGAACTGGAGCGCGGTCTTCGCGCTCTCGCTCTGCGTCTTCACGCTCATCGCATCCGAGTTCATGCCTGTGAGCCTGCTCACCCCTATCGCTGCCGAACTCCGCGTCACCGAAGGGCAGGCCGGGCAGGCCATCGCCGTCTCCGGCGCGTTCGCGGTGCTCACGAGCCTGTTCATCACCGCCGTCGCCGGCCGTCTCGATCGCAAGATCCTGCTGCTCGCGCTGACCGGCCTGATGATCGCCTCCGGCGCGATCGTGGCGACGGCGCCGAGCTATACGGTGTTCATGACCGGGCGTGCGCTGATCGGCATCGTCATCGGCGGCTTCTGGTCCCTATCGGCAGCGACCGCGATGCGGCTGGTGCCGGAACAACAGGTGCCGAGGGCGCTCGCCATTCTCAATGGCGGAAATGCCCTGGCAACCGTGGTTGCCGCTCCGCTAGGCAGCTTTCTTGGCGGGATCATCCGCTGGCGCGGCGCGTTTTTCTGCGTTGTTCCGGTCGCCGTGGTGGTCTTCGTCTGGCAGTTCATCAGCCTGCCCTCGATGAAGACCGAGGCGCGCGCCACCTCCGCTCATGTGTTCTACCTGCTTCGCCGGCCGGTGGTGTGCCTGGGTATGGCGGCCGTCAGCGTGTTCTTCATGGGCCAGTTCGCGCTGTTCACCTATCTGCGCCCCTTCCTTGAGACGGTGACGCGGGTCGATCTGTCCGCGCTGTCGCTTATCCTCCTACTGATCGGTTTTACCGGCTTCATCGGCACCGTGCTCATCGAACGCTTCGTGAGGATCGACCTTTACCGCACCCTTATCGTCATCCCTGCCATCATGGCGGTGATCGCGGCGGCGCTGATCGGGTTCGGCGCGTCCCTGCTTGTAACTGCCGCCCTGCTGGGCGTGTGGGGCCTGCTTGCGACCTCGGCGCCGGTCGGCTGGTGGACCTGGCTGTCGCGCACCATGCCGCGCGACGCGGAAGCCGGCGGCGGGCTGATGGTCGCGGTGGTCCAGCTCGCCATCACCATCGGCGCGACGGTCGGTGGCGTGCTGTTCGATGCCAGCGGCTATCAGGCGACATTCGGGGCCGCCGCCGTGCTGCTGGTGATCGCCGCCTGGCTCGCCGCGAAGACGGCGCAGCGGGCCGCTCTCGCCCCGTCCTGAAGGAGCACCGCATTCACGGTCCAAGGCGCTGGCCGTGAAGCCTTTTCATCCCGTCATGAGCCGAACGAAAACCCGCCGGATCGGTGATCCGGCGGGTTTCTGTTTGTCAGGTTCAGGGAACACGGGCCGAGGGGTCAGAACAGCCGCTGGCCAACTCCCTAACCCGACCCCGAAATGCTGCAGCCGCCACCTCGTCGCGGTGAGGGGCGGCTGCTCCCGGTGCCGGGCTGCGGGGGGGCGGTGGCACCGAAACGTTGAGGTCGTCAGCCCGCCGCGTCGGCCAGGCTCGTGCGCGAGAGCGGCAGGCTGCGGATCCTCTTACCGGTCAGAACCGAGGCCGCGTTCACCACCGCCGGCGGCACTCCCGGCAGGCCTGGCTCGCCGATGCCCCCCATGGGCGCGCCGCTTTCGACGATGCGCACATGCACCTTCGGCATTCGGTCCGGCGGCAGGATCGGGTAGCCGTCATAGTTGCGGGCGCGTGGCACGCCGTTCTCGTAGATCACCTCTTCGAGCAGGGCCGACGAGAGACCGAGCGCCACCGCCGAATTCACCTGCGCCTCGATGATCGCCGGATTGACGATGCTGCCCGGATCGATCGCCACCCATACATGGTGGACGACAACCTCGCCGTCCTTGAGCGACACCTCGACGATGGTCGCGACCTCGCTGCCGAAGGGCGAGGCCATGGCGACGCCGCGGGCACGGCGGGTGCCGTCGTCGGCAGTGAAGGGGCCACGCTTCCAACCCCCGGAGAGGTCTGCCACCGCCTCGATCAGTTTGCGATGGCGCGGGCTGTCGGCCAGAAGGCGCCGGCGCAATTCATAGGGGTCCTGCTTGCCGGCATCGGCCATCTCGTCGAAGAAGGTCTCGTAGAAGAAGTCGTTCATCGAGTGCCCGACCGAGCGCCAGAAGCCAATGATTGCGGGATCATCAACATGGATCTGGCCGACCCGGCGGTTGGCAATGGCATAGACCTTCCCGGCGATGCCCTCGACGGCGGAACTGTCGACCTTGTCCACCGTCCGCCCGAACCAGCGCCCGGTCGCGCCCTCGCCGATGGCGACAGCGCTGAGCGCGACCGGCATGCCGCTGGCGTCAAGACCGGCACGGAAGCGGGCGACGCCCATGGGGCGAAGCGCATCGCGCAGGAACTCCTCTTCCCGGGTCCAGACCAGCTTCACCGGCCGCCCGGCCGCCTTGGCGAGTTGGATGGCTTGCGGGTAGGGGTTGGCGCTCTGATAGAGGAAGTGCCGACCGAAGAAGCCGCCGAGAATTGGCGAGTGGAGGATGACCTTCTCGGGGGCAATGCCGGCCACCTTCGCTGCATCGGCCTGGAACATCTCCGGCGCCTGGTTGGGCGCCCAGACCTCCAATGTGCCGTCCGCGTTGAAGCGGGCGATCGCCGAGGGCGGTTCCAGCTGGGCATGGGCGAGATGCGGGGCATCATAGCTTGCCTCAACGATCCGGGCGGCGCCGGCCAGCGCCGGGCCGACCGCACCATGGGTCTCGAAGGCGAGGCCGTCGCCGGTGTGCGCCTTGAGGTCGTCGAGGTGCGCCTCCGAGGAGTAGTCCGCCGGCATGACACGGACCGTGCTGCCGGGAGCGGCCTCGGTCCAGGTGATCTCAAGGGTTTCCACGGCCCGCCGCGCCCGCCACCAGCTGCTGGCCAGCACAGCGACCGCGCCGGGCAAACGGTGCACGGAGTGGACGCCCGGCATCGCCTTGACCTGATCCTCATTGGAGAGGGCGTCAGGTTCCATGCCGAGACGCGCGCCATGCTGGACGGCGCCGTACAGCATGGCATCCACCTTCAGGTCGATGGCATAGGTGGCCTTGCCGGTCGACTTGTCGCGGATGTCGATGCGGGCGACCGGCTTGCCGATCCAGCGGAAATCCTTGCGTGAGCGCAGGGGAACATTGCTGGGCACCGGAAGCGCCGCTGCCGCCTTGGCAAGATCTCCATATGCAATTGACCGCTTCGATGCCGCATGGATCACCCGTCCGGGCTGCGTCGTCAAAGCCGCAATCGGCACCTTCCACTGGGTAGCGGCCGCCTCAAGCAGCATGCGCCGCGCTGCGGCACCCAGTTTGCGCATGGTCTCATAGCTCATGCGCACCGACATGCTGCCGCCGGTGAAGCGGAGGCCGCCGATCAGCGTGTAATCGGGGCCGGGCGGGGCGCACGCCACGACGAACTGTGTGGGATCGACGTCGAGTTCCTCGCCGACGATCTGCGCCATGGCGGTGAAGATGCCCTGGCCGCCCTCGATGAAGGCGCTGCGGAACAGAACCGTGCTGTCCGGTTGGATCTGAATATAGGCATTGACCCGCGTGCCCGGCACGATGGCGGGTGCTGCGCCCTGGGCCAAGGCGCGACCGCCGGGGGTCAGGGATACACCCAACACCAGCGCGCCGAGCGAGGCGCCGAGGAAGCCGCGCCGCGAGAGGTTGACGGGCGAGGCGTCGGGCGTGCGGACCGTTCGTTTGTGGAGGGGGCTCATCTCATTCATCGCACCCTCCTCAGGCCTGCGCCGCGTGCCGGACGGCAGCGGCGATCGCGTTATAGGTGCCGCAGCGGCACAGATTGATCATGGCCGCCGCGATGTCCTCATCACTCGGCTTGGGGGTTTGCTTGAGCAGGGCGGTGGCCGCCATCACCTGGCCGGACTGGCAGTAGCCGCATTGCGCGACCTGCTGCGCCACCCAGGCGTCCACCACCTTCTGGCCCACCGGATCCTGCGTCACAGCCTCGATGGTCATGACTTGGCTGCCCGCGACCGCCTCGAGGGGCGTCACGCAGGAGCGCGTCGCCTGACCGTCGACCAGCACGGTGCAGGCGCCACACTGGGCAAGGCCGCAGCCGTATTTGGTGCCGGTCATGCCGAGTTCGTCGCGCAGCACCCAGAGCAATGGGGTATCGGGCTCGATGTCGAGCTGGTGCAGCTGCCCGTTAATGGTGATGTCCACAGTCATTCTCCTTGTACAAGGCTGCCGGAAACGGAAATGCCGCGCCCGTAGGGCGCGTGCGCTACTGCGGAAGGCAGCGCCGTAGTCGGCCATTCCAACGTTTCCATTTGGTCTAATTCTATCAGCCGCCAGATCGACAGATTAGGTGCACACCCCGCTTGCCCCCATGAGCCGCGCTCATAAATGTCAGCGTCAAAGCGCCTGAATGCTCGATGTCTGCCCCTCGTTCCAGGCGGCACACTGCGCGGCGGTGAACCCAGCGGGACAGAAGCCGGCGGAAGTGAAGTGGGAGGCTGCCTCGTGGGAGGTGGCGTCGGCGACGTCCGTCGTCATCGCTGGGATAGAAGCCGGCCGACGATATCACAACGATGGCTGGGCCGGCGGCGCTCTGCGATGATCCGCGGCAGACACTGGGCGAAGAGTAAGGCCAGCACGATGGCCGCGAGGAGATAGCTGCTGCCGAGGCGCCGGGAGTCGACGACATAGTTGCCGAGGTCGTAGGACATGTCTTGCGCGGTTTGTTACGCGTTGATCCAGCGAGCGGCGCAGCACTCGCCAAAACGTGTTCTTGTGGCCGGACACGGTGGTCGATGCGAAGCTCGCATCACCCGGCAAGCTTCGCGGTCAACGGGAATTGCCCGCGTGTCAGCAGCGGCGTGATCCCGCCGTCGAGTCGCCCGAGCCGGATCAAGCCGGGCCAATAGTGGTAGTCCGCATAATAAAAGACGAGATTGCCCCAGGGCGCGAAATAGGCGAGGTCGCCGGGCGCCTCATTGCCGAAGGTCCCGCTGCCCGCTTCGGTCAGCTTGCGTGGCAGATAGGCGATCTTCTCGTTGGTCGAATGATCGTCGATCTTGAGCGTGAGCGGGAGTATCGACGCGAAATCGCGCGTCGTCGGGTTGTCGAGCAGAGTCGCCGTGAACACCTGTCCGCTGAAGGCAAATTCGACTTTCATGAACGGCTTCTCCGCTCTCTGGCCCCACGCAGGCCCAGACACGCCAATGGCGCGCGCGGACATACCGGCCACACAGGCTCCGAGGACCCTCCTGCGCGTCACAACCATGATCGCTGTTCCATTTCCGAGCGTGTGGGGCCCACGACACGGCGCTTATCCGCCGTATCCGACGGTAAAGGTAGCGAGACTGCCGGGCGTCCGTTAGCGGTGGGCTTCCGCATGGACACATGAGGACGATTCATCAATCTGACGCGCCGCGATCATCGGTTCTCATCGTCGGCCTTGAGGGAGAGTTGATGAAGTCGTGACGGGAGGAGTGCCGCCCGATGTCGGGCGGTACCTATCGGCCATTCGTTATTACGATATAATCGATCTGCTCTTATGAGAGGTGATCATGGATGGCGCGCGAGAACATCAATGACCTTCTGGCCTTCATCGCTGTCGCCCGCGAACGCAGTTTCACGCGGGCGGCCTCGCGCATGGGCGTGTCGCAGTCGGCCCTTAGTCACACGATCCGGCAGCTCGAAGCTCGGCTCGGCGTTCGCCTGCTGACGCGCACCACCCGCGCCGTCTCGCCGACCGAGGCCGGTGAGCGCCTGCTGCAAGGCATCGGTCCGCACTTCGACGAGATCGAGGCCCAGGTCGACGCGCTGAACGATCTGCGCGATACCCCGGCGGGGACGATCCGCATCAGCGCCTCGGACTACGCCATCAGCAGCATCCTCTGGCCCAAGCTGCAGAAATTCCTGCCCAGATACCCGGATATCAAGGTCGAGCTGATGCTCGACAATGGCCTCACCGACATCGTTACCGAGCGCTACGATGCCGGCGTACGCATGGGCGAGCAGCTTGCCAAGGACATGATCTCGGCCCGCATCGGGCCCGATTTCCGCTTCGCCGTGGTCGGCACTCCCGCCTATTTTGCGGAGCATCCGGTGCCCGAGCATCCGCAGGAACTTGTCCAGCATCGCTGCATCAACTACCGCTTCCAGACCTCCGGCGGCCTGTGGGCATGGGATTTCGAGAAAGATGGACGTGAGCTGAAGATACGGGTCGACGGCCAGTTGGCCTTCAACAACATCTTCCATGTCCTTGATGCGGCGCTTGCCGGCGCGGGACTTGCCTTTGTTCCCGAGGAGATCGCCCGCGACCATACCCGCGCGGGGCAGCTCATCCGCGTGCTGGAGGACTGGTGCGCCTATTGGGACGGCTTCTATCTCTATTACCCCAGCCGACGTCAGTCCTCGCCAGCCTTCGTCGCTTTGCTGGACGCCCTGCGTCATCGGACATAACGTCGCCGGTTGCTGAAGCTCAGCAGGCCACCGTTGAACGCCAATCAATCGATTGATGAGGTAGGCTCATAACTTCTAGCCAGTTCATAGGTCTACCTTCCGCGCCCGCCTCGCGCCACCTTGTCCGGCAGGCAGAGCAGCCCAAGGCTCGCAAAGGAGGCTCCTATGGATCGACACGCAATAGACGAGATCGCTACGAGGAAGACAACGGGCGAGACGATTGACCGTCGGGACTTGCTCAAAATCGCCGGCGTGGGCATGGCCACCGTCGGCATGATGTCTCTACTGGACACGTCATCGGCCCGCGCGCAGGACATGTCGCGCGGCGCCGCGAATTTCTACACCAGCGACAAGGTCACGCTTGAGAAGGTCACCTTCAAGAGCCAGTATCAGATGGACGTAGTCGGAAACCTGTTCGCTCCAAAGGAGCTAAACCGGAACTCGCGTAACCCGGCCATCATCGTCGGCCATCCGATGGGCGCGGTGAAGGAGCAGAGCTCCAACCTCTACGCGACCAAGTTGGCGGAACAGGGCTTTGTCACGCTGGCCATCGATCTGCCCTTCTGGGGTGAGAGCGCCGGGCAGCCGCGCAACATGGTCTCGCCGGACCTTTACGCCGAAGCTTTCAGCGCCGCGGCCGATTATCTCGGCAGCCAAGCCTTCATTGATCGCAGCCGCATCGGCGTCCTCGGCATCTGCGGCAGCGGCAGTTTTGCTGTCAGCGCCGCCAAGATCGATCCACGCCTTCGCGCTGTGGCAACGGTCTCCATGTACGACATGGGATCCGCCAACCGGAACGCGCTCAACCATTCGCTCACCGTCGAGCAGCGCAAGGAGATCATCGCTGCCGCGGCCGAGCAGCGGTATGTGGAGTTCGCTGGCGGCGAGGTCGCTGTCGCCGGTGGAACCGATCTCGTGCTCACCGCCGACACCCATCCGATCCAGCGCGAATTCTATGACTTCTATCGCACGCCGCGCGGTGAGTTCACCCCGGCCGGCGCGTCCCCGCAGAGGACGACGAAGCCGACGGTGACCAGTAATGTGAAGTTCATGAACTTCTATCCCTTCAACGACATCGAGACGATTTCTCCGCGTCCGATGCTATTCATCAGCGGGGATCAGGCGCACTCGCGCGAGTTCAGCGAAGACGCCTACAAGCGCGCGGCCGAGCCAAAAGAACTGGTCTGGGTTCCGGGCGCCGGCCACGTGGATTTGTATGATCGTGTCGATCTGATCCCGTTCGCCAAGCTCACGAACTTCTTCAAGCATAACCTGGCGGCCTGAGTCGCCGGCGATTCCAAGGGCGGGGATCTCAGTCATGAGGTCCACCCCGCCGATCGGAAACCGCGCGACCGTTGGGTGTTGCATCGACGTCGCGCAAGATTTGGCGAATATGAATGGCTTTCTGTATTTATATTATACATATGAACATCTACGATCTTTATAGCCTGGGACTTACGGCGCGGTGGCGAGTGAAATCTTCTTCTGTATAGCCACGAGCATGTCCACGAAGGCCGTCACCTTAGGCGGGCGGAAGCGTGCGGTGGGATAGACCGTGTGGATGCCGCCGGACGGCAGTTGCCACGCGGGCAGCACATGGATCAGTCGCCCGGCTGCGAGATCCTCCGCCACGAGAAAGTCGGGCAGGATGGACAGCCCGCCGCCGGCCTTCACCGCCGCGAGCACGCCGGGTGTCGTGTCGATGGCAATGGTGGCCTGCAGGCGTGCGGTCTGCCGGTCGAAGTCACCGCGCGTGAAAGACCAGAGCAGGGGTTCGCGCAGGGCAAGATTGGCGATGAAGGGCAAGGTCCCCAGATCTTCCGGCGCGCGCAGCGGTGCGATGCGATCTGCGAAGTCGGGGCTCGCCACCAGCAACTGGTCGAACGAGCCGATCTTGCGCGCCTGAAGGCTGGAATCCACCAGCCAGCCGACACGGATGGCCAGATCGATCCGGCCGGAAACGAGATCAACTGTGTCATCGCTCAGCGTCAGCTCCACCCGGCAGGCGGGATGGCGGGCGGTGAAGGCGGAGGCGAGCGGGGCGACAAGGGCCGTGCCGTAATCGTTCGGGGCGGTGATGCGCAGCGTGCCCGTCGGGGCCGCCGCAGCCTGCGCCAGTTCATCGACGGCATCTTCCGCGTCGCGCAGGATCATCACGCAGCGCGCGTGAAACAGCCGGCCGGCCTCGGTGGGCCGGACCTGCCGTGTGGTGCGCACCAGCAGGCTGGTTCCCAGATCCCGTTCCAACTGCGCGACCTGCTGGCTCACCACCGCCTTGGTGATGCCGAGCCGCTCGGCGGCGCGGGTGAACGAGCCGGTGTCAACGACTGCGGTAAAATAGGCCAGGCGATTGAGGTTCATGAGTGCGCGCGCGGTCGGTTGGCATGACTGTTTGTTATTAGCATACAGAGTGTCGCTTTTGTTGGTCTTTTACGGTCAGCCTTCCCGTGCCATTTCCTTGGCGGAGGAGACGGCCATGACCAAGCAAACCCGCATCACCTATCTGTTCGATCCGCTCTGTGGCTGGTGCTACGGCGCATCCGCCACGCTCGAAAATCTGATCCGCGAGCCGGATATGGATATTGAGCTGGCGCCCACCGGCCTCTTCGCCGGAACCGGCGCCCGCCCGATGGATGCGGGCTTCGCGGATTATGCGTGGAGCAATGACCAGCGCATCGCCCGCCTGACCGGCCAACCTTTCAGCGATGCCTACCGTCAGAATGTTCTCAAAGACCACACACGCCTGTTCGATTCCGGGCCGGCGACGCTGGCGGTCATCGCGGTTGCCATCACCGCCCCGGAGCGGGCGTTCGAAGCGCTGAAGGCCATCCAGCACGCCCGCTATGTGGAGGGCCGGGACACCACCGACGTCACGGTCCTCGCACAAGTGCTGCGGACCCTGGACATGCCGGAGATCGCCGACCGCCTCGCAACGCCCGACGCGGCGTTGATGGCGGCGTATCGCTCACGCGTCGAGACCGCACGTACTGAGATGCGCCGGCTTGGTGCCGAGGGCGTTCCGGCGCTCATTGTCGGTGCGGGAGACAGCCGCCGGCTCGTGCGCGCCAGCGCCCTGTTTGGCAGCACAGACATGCTGGTCGCCGAACTGAAGGCGGCCTGAGCCCTGCGCCATCGGCGGGGCGCCCCTCTGCCCCGCATTTTTCCATTCCATCGCCCCATCTGGAGACACCCATGCTCACCCGGAGATCCCTCATGAAAACCACCCTTGCCGCCGCCGCCGCCGCAGCAGTCTTCGCGCCCGCAGGTCTTGGCCATGCCGCCGGCGGCCTGTCCTGGAAGCACTTTCCCGCCGGGGAAAAGGGCTTCTATCGCGCCCCCGTGCTCATCACCGGCGCCTCCGAGGCGCTGCTGATCGATGGTGGCTTTACCTATGCCGACGGGCGGGCGGTGGCCGAGGCCATCAAGGCCAGCGGCAAGACGCTCACCGCCATCTATGTCAGCCAGTCCGACCCCGACTATTACTTCAGCCTCAAGCCGATCAAGGAAGCCTTCCCCTCCGCGAAGGTGATCGCGGCTTCCGAGACGGTCGCGGCGATCACGGCGAGCGTGGAGAAGAAGCTCGCGGTGTGGGGTCCGCAGCTCAAGGAGAACGGCCCGCAGACGCTGGCCGACATTATCATCCCCGAGGTGTTCGACGGCCCCTCGCTCACCGTCGACGGCGAGACCGTCGAGATCGTGCCGGCCGAGGGGCTGGCCAACCGCCGCTCTCTCTTCGTGCCGTCGCTGAACGCGGTGTTCGGCGGGGTGATGATCTTCTCCGGCGTGTATGTCTGGACCGCCGACACCCCGACCAAGGAACAGCGCGCCGCCTGGATCGCCAATCTGGACAGGATCGCAGCCCGCAAGCCGGCCATCGTCGTCCCCGGCCACATGGTGCCGACTGCCGCCACCGATCTCTCGGGCGTTGCCTATACCAAGGCCTATCTCCTAGCCTTCGAGGAAGAACTCGCCAAGGCCAAGGACTCGGCCGCGCTCAAGGCCGCGATGATAGCCCGCTTCCCCGGCCTCGGCATGGGCGTTGCGCTCGATATCGGCGCGAAGGTCGCCACCGGCGAGATGAAGTGGGGCTGAGATGGGCGCAAATCTTGATCTGATCCGCGCCACCTATGCGGGGACGTCGGAAGAGAATGGCCGGAACCTGCTGGCCGCTCTTGCTCCCGATGCTTCATGGACGGAGGCAGAAGGCTTCCCCTATGCGGGAACCTATATCGGCCCGGACGCGATCATCGCGGGCGTCTTCCGGCGCCTCGGCACCGAATGGACCGGCTATCGCGCCGAGGTCCACACCTTCCTGGAAGACGGCGACCGCGTCGCCGCCTTCGGCGTCTATTCCGGCACCTACACCGCCACCGGCAAGTCGATGCGCGCCGCTTTCGCACATCTCTATGAGGTGAAGAACGGCAAGATCGCCACCATGACGCAATATGTCGACAGCGCCATGGTGGTGCAGGCCCTTATGCCGAGCGCATGACCATCTGAGGCGTCAAGCCCCGGCCGAGCCTTCGCTCGTCAACTCGGTCGGGGAGCCTCCCTTCACTGGGGATCAGGCACCGGGTCTGGCCTTTGCCCCAGCGCGGCTTTCACCGCAGGGGCAACCTCAGTGCCGAGCAGCGTGATCGAACGTTGCATGGCCTCGGTCTCCAGCATGGCTGAACTCATCTGGAAGGTCAGGCGCGAGATGCCGCCGAGTGCGTCATTGGCCGCGAGGATCTTGTCGCGCACTGTCTGCGGGTTTCCGATCAGGAAAGCGCCCTGCGGACCGCACATCGCATCAAACTGCGCCCGTGTCGGGCTCGACCAGCCGCGTTCACGCCCGATCTCGGTGAACATATGAGCCCAGCCGGGAAAAAACGCATCCTGGGCATCGCGATCGGTGTCGCCGACGAACCCCATGGCATGAATGCCGACCTTCAGCATCTCTGGCGCGTGTCCGGCTCGCCGGCCCGCCTCGCGATAGAGGTCCACCAGCGGGCGGAACCGAGCAAAGCTTCCGCCGATGATCGCCACCATCAGCGGAAGACCAAGTACCCCGGCGCGGACAAAGGATTGCGGTGTGCCGCCGACGCCGAGCCAGATCGGGATCCTGTCCTGATGCGGCCGGGGAAAGACACCCTGGCCGGTGAGCGCCGGCCGAAACCGGCCCCGCCAGGAGATAGAGGTCGCCTCGCGCAGCTTGAGGAGCAGATCGAGCTTTTCGGCGAACAGGGCGTCGTAGTCTTCCGCCGCGAAGCCGAACAGCGGATAGGCCTCGCCAAAGGAGCCACGTCCCACGACGATCTCCGCACGGCCTTTGGCGATGAGATCGATGGTGGCGAAGTCCTGGAAGACCCGCACCGGATCCGCGGCGCTCAGTACGGTTACCGCGCTGGTCAGGCGGATGCGCTTGGTGCGGGCCGCTGCCGCCGCCAGGATGACCGCCGGCGCGGAATCGAGGAACTCCTTGCGGTGGTGTTCGCCGATGCCGAACACGTCGAGGCCGACGCGGTCGGCGGTTTCCACCTCCGCCAGCAAGGCCTCCATCCGGTCCGCCGCCGGCAGGGTCTGGCCGGTCGCCGGATTTGGGATGGTGGCCGCAAAGCTGTCGATGCCGATTTCCATGGTCATTCCATCTGGTTGCGGCGGCCCCTGCCGTGCCTAGCGGATGCGCCGACGCCAGCCGTCAAGGCTGAAGGATCCCGCACCAAACGCCGCCACCTGCAGGAGGCCACCGGCGATGGCGACGTTCTTCAGGAAATGGATCATCTGGTTCTGGTCAGCCAAATTGCTGTGGAAGAGCACGGCTGTCGCCAGCGTGAAGACGGCCACGACAAGGCTGGTGATCCGCACATGAAAGCCGACCAGGATCGCGATCCCTCCGCCGACTTCGACAATGACGGCCAGGAGGTAGGAGAGCATCGGTAGCGGCAGGCCTACTGAGGCGATGTAGCCTTGCGTCGCGCCCGGCGCGGCAATCTTGCCGAGCCCGCTGGCGATGAAGATGAGTGCGATCAACAGACGGCCGACGGCCGCAAGAAGATTGGTCTGGGACATGGTCGTCGGCCTTGGCGTCTGGAAGCGGGATGTCGGATGCGTGCGCGATCAGGCCGCCAGCGCGGCGATCTGCGCCTTGGCGCCGGCCAGCGCCGCCGCCTTTGCTTCCTCGCCAAGGGCCAGACCCTCGGCCCGGATGACCGTGACATCGGTCAGGCCGATGAAGCCGAGCGCGGCGAGCAGGTAAGATTCCTGATGATCGAGAGCCGCCATCGGGCTCGCGCCGCTGTACACACCACCGCGCGCGGACGCCAGGTAGACCTTCTTGCCGGTCAGCAGTCCCTCGGGACCATTCGCGCCATACTTGAACGTGCGGCCCGCCACGGCCACCCGGTCGATCCACCCCTTCAGCTGCGTCGGGATCGAGAAATTATACATCGGCGCCCCGATGACGATCATGTCGGCGGCGAAGAGGTCGTCGATATAGGCACCGCCGGTGGCGAGATCCTGGCCGAGCAGAGGGTCCGTGACCTGGCCACCTTGAAAGACCGCCATGTGCGCGCCGGACAGATGCATCGCCGCATCGACGACGAGATCCCGCCGGATGACCTGCGCACCCGGATGCAGCGCGAGCTGCCTGGCCACGATATCGGCGGTCAAGGAACGGGTGGCCGAATAGCCACCGAGGATGCTGGAGTCGATATGCAGGATGGTGGTCATAGGATGATCCTCCGGCCGCCCGATGACGGGGGCTAAAGCAGAGCGGGAAAACAGTTTCTTGATGGCATCGAACATGGAGGGATGGGTGCCACGCTCTGACCTGACGGGGAAGCCGGTATAAACCGATCCAATCCATCTAATTTGCCGATGGTACAAGCTCGGCAGGATGGCTATCGTCCGGCCCGTAGATACGAGGAAGCCGACATGCTCGACGGCGTATCGCTTGACCAATTGCGGACCTTTCTTGCCGCCGCCGACGAAGGCAGCTTCTCCGCCGCCGCACGGCGCCTTCGGCGGACGCAGTCGGCCGTCAGCGAATCCATCGCCAACCTTGAAGCCCAACTCGCCGTTGCGCTTTTCGACCGTAGCGCACGCTATCCGCGGCTCACGCGCGAGGGCTCGATCCTGCTCGCCGATGCGCGAGGCATTGTCGCGGGCGTAGACGGCATGAAGGCTCGCGCCAAGGGGATTTCCGGCGGGCTGGAGGCGGAACTCGCCGCGGTCATTGACGTCTTCTTCCCCATTAGCGTGATCGCCGAAGTTGCTCGCGAATTCCGCGACCAGTTTCCGGCCACGCCGTTGCGGCTCTATGTCGAGGCGCTCGGCGGCGTTGTGCAACCCGTGATCGATGGGCGTGCCAGTTTCGGCCTCGTCATTTCCCTGCCGACGCTTCCCGCCGGGCTCGTGGCCGAGCGCGTCACCAACATCGACTTCGTCATGGTCGCGAGCGTCGACCATCCGCTGGCGGCCCATGCCGGCCTCATTCCGCGCGACGAGCTGGCGCGGCACGTCCAGCTCGTGCTGACGGACCGATCCGACCTCTCCGCAGGCCGGGAGTTCGGTGTCATGTCGCCATCAACCTGGCGGCTGGCCGACCTCTTTGCCAAGCACGCCTTTCTTCTCAGTGGCTTGGGCTGGGGCGGGATGCCGCTTCATGCCGTGACCAAGGACATCACCGAGGGACGGCTGGTGGAGCTCTCGATCGAGGATGTGCCCTCTGGCGGAATGAAGCTTCCCATGTCCGCCGTCTACCGGAACGCGGCGCCGCCCGGCCCCGCCGGCCGGTGGATGATCGAGCGCCTGAAACAGTGCCCGAACGAAAGCCAGTCCGGTGGCGCGTTGACAGGATCATAAGTGTGTCGTAGTCATATCGACAAATAAGGGAGGTTCGTGATGCCCACCAGTACGCGGTTTGTCGTCGCCGTCCATGTCCTGACGGCACTCGCCGTCAGCGACGGCAAGCCGCTGCGTTCCGAGGATCTCGCCTATTCTGCAAATACCGGAGCGGTGGTCATCCGCGGATTGCTGTCCCGCCTGAATGATGCCGGGCTGACACGTTCGCAGCTCGGCGCCGGCGGAGGCGCGTTATTGGCGAAGCCAGCCGAGAAGATACGGTTGCTCGATGTCTATGAAGCCGTCGAGGACACCGAGCTGTTTTCAATGCACAGGACACCGCCCTGCGAAAGCTGCGCTGTGGGCGGCAACATACTTGAGGCCATACGCCCAACCTTGTCGCGGGCACGGAAAGCGCTCGAAGATGAACTCGGCAAGACCACAATAGCCGACATTGCTGCCGAGGTCGCCCGGCTCGGTAAGTTCTCTATTCCGCTCGTCTGGTAATCGTTTTGCCCTTAAATGTCATAGAAGCGATGACACATGATCATTTAAGTTCCGCTGAGGCCTGAAAGCAACAGTGAGAGACCGTCCAGCCTTCCGGGGGCACTGACGGTTCCCATCCTCCCAAGTCCCCCACTCATCAGGAGACCATCATGAGCATTGGTATCATCGGCGCCGGCGCCCTCGGCTCTAACTTCGCCCGGGCCCTTGCCCGCAAGGGGATCTCGGCCACGATCTCGAACAGCCGCGGACCGCAGTCTCTGGCCTCCCTGGCGCAGGAACTCGGGCCCTCCATCAAGGCAGGCACCGTGGAAGAGGCGGCCAGCGCCGACATTGTCCTGGCAGCGGTCCGTTGGGTGGATGCCGGCAAGGTGTTCGGTGCGTTGCCGGCCTGGAACGGACGGATCGTGATCGACGGCACCAACCCGGTGGAATTCATCGATCCGAATTCACCCGATGCGACGGACCCCAGTAATCCCCTCGCAGCCTACGGCATCAAAGCGGTCGATCTGGGTGGAAAGCACTCGAGCGAGATAATCCGCCAGTACGTTCCGGGCGCACGGGTGGTCAAGGCGTTCAATCACCTCGGCGTCAACGTCTTGAATGAGCCTGAGGCATCGGGCGGCAAGCGCGTGCTGTTTTATTCAGGCGATGACGCCGCCGCAAAGACTGAGGTTCGCGCGATCATCGAAGCCATCGGGTTTTTCCCCGTTGATCTCGGCCCGCTCGATATCGGTGGGCCGCTCGCGTCGCTGCCGTTCGGCGCATTGTCGACCCACCAGTTCATCAAGATTTAGTCCGTTATCGAGGAGTTGTCCGCCGTCTTTTCTCACCGACGGCGGACAATTTGATCGTGAAATGAAGACCGAGAATAGCATTCCGGTGACGGGTTCAGGTTCAGTCGGCACGTCGGCTTGCCATACCGGAAAAGTCGGGTGTCGCGCCGCGCTGTCCGACCCAAAGAGCAAAGTCGCGGCTCACGAGCTCGACCCCTTGTCGCCCCGGATGGAGCTCGGGAAGCCGTGCTCGGCACCGATCCTTTCAAGTACATCGACCACGTCCGCGCCCTTGCAGGACAAGATCCATAATTGCGCGATAGTTATGAGCCGCGCCAACAAGGGGCGCGGCTCGATCTCAGAGTACAGCGAGGCAGGGACCTGCTAGAGGGGCTGCTTGGGATGGCGGATTTTCCGGCTTTTGGGAGGACGTATACGCAGGCGCCTCGCCGCTCGGAAAATTCTCCTTCTGGACGTCGACGAACTCGTGACGTTCACGCTCCTGCTGGGAAACCGTGGACGGATAATAGTCAGCGAATGCAGGTGCCACCGATAGCAGAGCCACCATGCCACCGAGCAGGATTTTGCCGAAAGTCATATCAAACTCCTTTTCAACGCATTGTTGCGATGACCGGAAGTTGGAACAAGCGACGTCGATACGATGTGAGAAATCACACACACAAAATCACAAAATTTTGAATTCGGGAATGCGTTGATCGTATGACATATTTTAGTATCAAGTTAATTAGGTGTAAATACCGCTTATCGTTGATTATTATATATTTAACTCGATCTTCGAATAAATATGCATGTTCCCTGAAGAATACTCTTGCATAGCGATATGATACTCTGGCAGAGATCTATCGATCTGTGTCCGCCATCAGAAGGGGGGGCACATGCTTGATCTCAATCAGAGGGAGAGATCCGAACAAGTAGCGGCCTTTTTGCCGATTAATATCGCCGTCACGTTTATGTGCGGCTGGCCTATCAGACGAGCGACATACGGTTGCCTTTATTGGCAGCGAGTATAATTTCTCTGATTCGATTGGCTATTTTATATCATGGGTAGCCTTGATGATGCCGCTTCGAGTGCATCGATGCCTTGTTTTATTGCTTTCCGCCATCTTCGTGATGTCTGCGGTGACGGTTCATGGTGCCTTGAATTGGGGTCATGAAGCCGGCGTTT
>NCCY01000184.1 GCA_002279855.1 Rhizobiales bacterium 12-68-15 | reverse complement strand
CGCACCGCCTCGCCGAGCGAAGCCACGGCGAGACCGAACATGGAGAGGCGGGTCGCCGGACTGGCGGACATGTGCCGCGCGAGGGTCCAGATTGACACGAGAAACGGTCCGGCAGAGGTGATCGAATAGACCACCTGGAGCGCGACCGGGTCCGGCGTCGCGACGAGCAGCGCAACGAGGTTGCCGGCATTCAGGGCCAACAGCCCGCGCCAGGGTAGAGACTGACCGGCGAGGCTGCGCGCCTGAAGCCAGATCATGCTGAAGCCGGCGGTCAGCAGCACATGGCCCCAGAAAGATTCGTCGAACGCCTCGGACGCATAGCTGTGCAGAACGAAGGCGGCGCCGATCGCGATCAGGACCGAGCAGACCACCCAGCCGCCAATCTCGTGCGGGTGGGCGAAAATGCGCCACAGCACGAACCACGCGAACCCGAAGGCCAGCGCGAGGCACAGGATGGCAATGTTGAATGTCACAAGGTCGAAGGTCATGCCGTCCGCGCGCTCCGGCACCAGCCGTTGCGCCTTACCTGCCACGTCAGGACAGCGTGGAGCTTGAGCCGGCGCAAGGTGATGCTAGCGGTTTTGGTCACGCGCGAGAAATGATTCTCGCAGTGCGGGACGGCCGGCGCGACCGGTTGTGGATCGCGCGGCCGTTCATCATGCCCGGGTCGTCCGCTTGCCAATCCCGAGCCCGTCCCCTATGCGAAGGAGCATCGACGTGTGGGGATCGAGACGGATGTCCTTTATCAAGTATGGCAGCGGCGTCCTTGGGCTGGCACTGGCGGCAGTGGCACCGGCGATCGCGCATGCCCAGAGCTCCAGCGCTCCGCATGTCCAGATCAGCCCCCACAATCCGAACATCATCAACCTGCCGGTCATTCCGCAGGGCAGCTATCTCGATCCGGGTCCCGGCGCGGCCATCAAGCCGGACGTGAGCATCGGCGGCGGACGGAACGAGGATTACGTCTTCCCGCCCAACCTGGACGGCTTCATGGGCGCCTCGCCTCCCGGCGATCCGACCACCGGCGGCGGCTGGAGCCCCCTGCCAGGCGACACGCCGAGCTTCTGAGGGCGCGGCACTCCTTACCCGACCATCGTTCGATGAGCCAAGCAACGCGGCCGCCCCAAGCGCGCCGCGTTTTTCTTTGCCGGTCGCGGCGGCTTCTGAACGCAAAAAAGGCGGGGACCAGCCCCGCCTTTTTCCAATCGGCTGTTGCCGAAAAATCAGCGCTTCGAGAACTGGAAGCTGCGGCGGGCCTTGGCGCGACCGTACTTCTTGCGCTCGACCACGCGGCTGTCGCGGGTCAGGAAGCCGCCCTTCTTGAGCGGGCCACGCAGTTCCGGCTCGTAGAAGGTCAGGGCGCGGGAGATGCCGTGGCGCAGCGCGCCGGCCTGGCCGGAGAGGCCGCCGCCGGACACCGTGCAGACCACGTCATACTGGCCTTCGCGACCAGCAGCCTGGAAGGGCTGGTTGATCATGAGGCGCAGCACCGGACGGGCGAAATAGACTTCCACTTCGCGGTCGTTGACGGTGATCTTGCCCGTGCCGGGACGCACCCACACGCGGGCGACGGCGTCCTTGCGCTTGCCGGTGGCATAGGCGCGGCCGAACTTGTCCAGCTTCTGGACGTGGACGGGAGCTTCCTGCTGGGCGCTGGCGCCGCTCAGGGCGTCGAGGGACTGCAAAACCTCGGTCATGTCAGTTCCTCACATTCTTGCGGTTGAGGCTGCCCACGTCGAGCGCGACGGGCTGCTGCGCCTCGTGCGGATGGGTCGCACCCTTGTAGACGCGCAGGTTCCCCATGATCTTGCGGCCGAGCGGGCCACGGGCGAGCATGCGCTCCACGGCCTTTTCGATCACGCGCTCGGGAAAACGGCCTTCGAGGATGAACTTGGCAGTCCGCTCCTTGATGCCACCGGGGAAGCCGGTGTGGTGGTAATACACCTTCTGCTCGCGCTTGCGGCCGGTGAAGACCACCTTGTCCGCGTTGACGACGATGACATTGTCACCGCAATCCACGTGGGGGGTGTAGATCGGGCGATGCTTGCCCTTCAGACGCATGGCGATGATTGTGGCGAGACGACCGACCACGAGGCCCGTCGCATCGATCACCACCCACTTCTTCTCGATATCGGCAGGCTTGGCCGAATACGTTTTCATGGGACGATATCCGAATGAGAAAGCCGGCGACGCGCATTGCTGCAAGCCAACCGGCGATGGCGGGTTAGTAACGGACGTCCCTTTTTCCGTCAATGCCCAAGCCGCTGAATTAGTCATTCAAATTCAATGACTTATAAAAATGGTGCTATAACACCATCAAACAGCGGGGTATTTTCGCTGCAAAAGCCGTCACCGGCGGTCCGGGACGGAATAGGTGGCGACGCAATGGGCCACCAGATCACCGTCGCCCTCGCCCCGCAGTCCCACATCTCCCACCGCGAGCCGCTTGCCGAGCTTGATGAGGCGCGCATCCGCGAACAGCGGTCCGGGCGCGGGCTTGCGCAGGAAATTGATGGAGAGGTTTGTCGTCACCGCCAGCGGGACGAGGCCGATCTGGCCGAGCAGCGCCACATAAACAGCCACATCCGCCAGCCCCATCATGGACGGGCCGGAGACGGTGCCGCCGGGCCGCAGATGGTCCTCCCCCGCATCAAGGCGCACGGTTGCCGTGCGTGGGCCCAAGGCGACCACCGTGTGGGGCCGGCCCGGCCCGAACGCCTGGGGAAACTCATTCGCCAAAAAGGTCTCCAGTTCCGCCATGGAGACAATGGTCTGCTTGCCCGCCCGCTCCGACATGTCCGCCGCCTCGCTTCATGTGGAGGTTCTGATTAAAGTAGAGCCCGAAAAGATCAATTCGCGGAAGGAAACGCCCATGACTGCGCTGGCCCCTGCCGAGGTCGCCCCTGAAAGCCCGGTGCGCCGGAGCGACAGCGAGGGCATCACGATGCTGACGCTGGCCCGCCCCGCCAGCCGCAACAGCCTGTCGGACGCCACCATGGCGGCGCTGTCCGGAGCTCTCGGGGAGATCGCACGGGATGTGTCGGTCCGCGTGGTGATTCTGGCGGCGGAAGGCCCGGTCTTCTCCGCCGGCCACGACCTGAAGGAGATTCAGGCCCACCGCACCGACCCGGATCGCGGGCGCGCTTATTATGAGGACGTGCTCCGGCGCTGTGCAGCGCTGATGACCGCCGTGGTCCGCCTGCCCCAGCCGGTGATCGCGGCGGTGGAGGGGCTCGCCACGGCGGCCGGCTGCCAGCTTGTGGCGAGCTGCGACCTCGCGGTGGCGGGGGCGGCGGCGCGATTCTGTACGCCGGGCGTCAATATCGGCCTGTTCTGCCACACCCCCATGGTGGCGCTGACCCGCGCCGTATCGCGCAAGCACGCCATGGAGATGCTGCTGCTGGGCGAATGGGTGGAGGCGGACGAGGCGCTGCGCATGGGGCTGGTGAACCGCGTGGTGCCGCAGGGCGAAGCGGTGGAGGCGGCACAGGCGCTGGCGCGCCGCATCGCGGCCAAGTCCGCCGTGCCCGTGAAGCTCGGCAAGGCGGCCTTCTACCAGCAGGCGGAAATGACGCTGGACGAGGCCTATGCCTTCGCGTCCGACGTGATGGCCACCAACATGCTGGCGCGGGATGCGGACGAGGGAATCTCGGCGGTGCTCGCCAAGCGCCATCCGGTCTGGGAGGACCGCTGACGCGCATCTTTACCTTCCTTAAACCATAACGGCGCATCTTCCTGTTTCCTGGCACTCACAGGCCCTGGGAACGATGCCGATGGCACAGGACACAGCAGCTTGGGCACAGGCCCGCGCCTCCGGCGGAGCCGTCAACCGGACGGCCCTGTGGGCCGTGCTGGCGGGCTGGGTCGCGCTGGCGCTTGTCGCCGCCCTGCTGCTGCTTCCCGGAAAATACACCGCTTCCGTGGATCTCGGCTTCGATCTCGCCACCCAGCCCCCGGCGCCCGCCGTGCGCGGCATGGTGCAGGTGCTTTCGTCCCGCGAGATGGCCTATGCGGCCCTGAATCGCCTTTCGCCGGAGCAGGTGGCGGACCTCGGGCGGGACACCCCGCTTCCCGACCGCCTCAATGTCGGTGGCGAAGGCTCGACACAGGATCGCGCGGCGGCGCGCCTTGCGGCCGATCTCGGCGTCGCCCCCCGCCAGGGTGGCCGCGTTCTGCGACTCTCCTTCACGGCGTCCTCGCCGTCCCTCTCCTCTGCCGTGGTTCGTGCCTATCTGTCTGCGCTCGGCGCGCTGCAGGATGGCGTGCCGGCGCGGGCGGAAGACGGCCAGCCGCTGCCCCACCTCACGGCGACAACCTCTCTCATGGCCGCCGTCGGCCGCGACCTGCCGTCCCGGCCGGTGCTGATCGCCCTTGGCGCGGGCATCGCCCTGCTGTCTGCGGCATCCTTCGCGATGCTGGCGCGGCGCCCCGAGACGGGCGCGGCGGATGCGCCGTCGCTGCCGGCGCTCACCGATTCCCTGCCCCGCGTGGCGTGGCTGGACGGCGGGGACCGCACGGCGCTTGAAGCGGGCGAAGCCGGGCGGCGGCTTGCCGCACACATTGCCGATGCCAAGGACCGGGCGGAGAAGCAATTGGTGGTGGTCACCTCCGATTCCCCTACCCGCGCGGCCGGCCTGTGCGCCATTGATCTTGCGAGACACCTGTCCAACGAAAACCGCGTCGCTCTGGTGGCGCTGGACGGGGCGTCGGGCGATCTCGCCGCGCTGATTTCCGATCCCTGGGCGCCGGGCATGGCGGAAATGCTGTTCGGGGTGGCGGGCTTCGGCGAGACCATTCACCGCGATCCCCATTCCCGCGCCCATGTCATTCCGCCGGGCCGGGACTCCCGCACTGGCGCCAGCGTCATCGGCGCGGAGCGGCTGGGACTGATCCTCACCGCCTTGCGGCAGACCTACGATTTCGTGATCGTCGCCGCGCCGGTGCTGGATGCCGCCACAGGAAGCGCGCGCCTCGCGCATCTGTCACCCTATGTGGTGTGCGTCGATCCGCGCGAGGAAGAGGCCAGCGTCGAGCCGTATGCCGCTCTCGCCAGCCAGGGTTTCGGCCATGTCCTGATGGTGCGGATCGCCCAGGGGCAGCCGGCCGAACGCTCCCTGCGGCTCGTTCACAGCACCCCGTCTCTGAGCGCGGCGTGACGTTGAATCAAATTATAATTCAACACGTTAGTCCGGATATCTAATTCATTTTCTCAACTGAAGGCTTCCGGTCCGGCCGCTCCATCCAGCGGATGAGAAGCGCCGCGGGCACCACCCAGAACATGCCGAGGAAGATGTAGCTCACGGTCTGCAGCGCCCAGTGCAGTTCCGTGACCCGCCCCTGCGCGATGACCATGGCGCCCAGCGCCCACACGGACATGAGGGTCAGCAGAAGCACCGTCCCGATCAGCTTTCTCAGCCGTTGTGGCATCCTGTTCCTCCCGGCGCCTTGGGCGCACATTGCCTCGCGACAGCCCGTCTCCTTGCGGCGACCGATGCGGGTCTATAACGGAACGGCGCTGGGGCCAAATTGGAGCAGGCGATCATGGCGCAAGGTCAGCTGGCACAGGGCCGGATGGCGCGGGATCTCGGGCAGGCCGGGCCGGCGCGCGGCGTGGCTGCGGTCCGCATCTGGCTCTATCTGGTGGCGGCGCTTGTGGTCGCCATGGTGGTTGTGGGTGGCGCCACCCGTCTCACCGAATCCGGCCTCTCCATCACCGAGTGGAAACCCGTCACCGGCGCCCTCCGCGTCATCGGCTTCGCCTTCCTGCTGCCCTTCCTCTATTTCGTCGCGCGCGGCGTGCTGCGCGGGCCGCTTCTGGTGAAAAGCCTCGGCCTGTTCGTGCTGGGCGGCCTTCAGGGCGCCATCGGCTGGTGGATGGTGGCGTCCGGCCTCACCGAACGGGTCTCCGTCAGCCAGTATCGGCTGGCGGTCCACCTGACGCTTGCCTGCATCATCCTGTCCGCGACCGTGGCCGTGGCGCGCAGCCTCACGGCGCGACCGGTGCTTGTCACCTCCCCCACCCTGCGGGCCGGCGCCTGGGGGCTGCTGTTGCTGGTGGTGCTCCAGATCTTCTCCGGCGGGCTGGTGGCCGGGCTCGATGCCGGCATGACGTTCAACACCTGGCCGCTGATGGACGGCGCCTTCATACCGCCGGTGCAGCAGCTCGCGGTCATGTCGCCCGGCTGGCGAAACCTGTTCGAGAATGCGATGACGGTGCAGTTCCAGCACCGCATGATCGCCTACACCCTGTGGGGCTTCGCCCTTCTGCACGCCCTGCACGCCCAGCGCTTCGGCGGCACGGCGGCGCGGCAGGCCTGGCTGGTGCTGGCACTGGTCAGCGCGCAGGCCGTGCTGGGCATCCTGACACTGGTGTTCGTGGTGCCCATCGACATCGCGCTGACGCACCAGTTCGGCGCCACGCTTGTCCTGATCGCCGCCACCATCCATGTGGGAGACCTTGGCCGCACCGCGCCGGCGGCCGGGGCCGAACGGCTCAGTTCAGCGCGAGCATGATCGCCGGAGCCGCCAGCAGGTTGAGGAGGCCCGCAAGGATCATGACGAGGCCGGCAATGGAGCCTTCCTCCTTGCCGATCTCGTTGGCTTTCGCCACCCCTGCCCCGTGAGCGCCCATGCCGAACAGCGCGCCCCGCGCCAGAGCGGAGCGCAAGGGAAGCCACTTCAGCATGATCTCGCCCATCGCCGCGCCGCAGACGCCGGTGAGGATGGTGAACACCGCCGTCAGGTTGGGCACGCCGCCGATCTCGTCGGAGACGGCCATGGCGAACGGCGTGGTGGTGGAGCGGGGCATCAGGCTGCGCCCGAGCGCATCGGGCACATCCAGCAATGTCGCGAGCCCCCAGGCTGACGCCATCGCAATCGTGCTGCCCGCGACCACGCCCACCAGCAGCACCGGCCAGTGCCGCCGGATGGTGCCCCTCTGTTCATAGATGGGAATGGCGAAGGCCACCGTTGCCGGACCCAGCATGAGCAGCAGCCAGTGGGTGCCGCTCATATATTGCCGGTAGTCCGTGTGCAGGGTGAGCGTCAGCGCGATGAGGGCGGCGGGCGCCAGCAGCAGCGGGCCTGTCCACCAGCGGCGCCAGCGGCGGTTGATGGCGCGGGCCACCAGATAGAAGGCGATGGTGGCGAGCGGCCAGAACAGCGCCTGGAACAGCGGATCATCCCAGCGCATGGCGCATCCGCCAGCGATAGAGCAGGTCCACCGTCAGCGCCGTGGTCATCATCACCATCATGGTGCCGGCGAGAATGACGAACCCGATCTTAAGGCCGAGCGGGCTCAGGAACTCCTGATGGTCGATGACGGCGATGACCGCCGGCACGAAGAAGAGGAGCATTTCCGCCAGCAGCCAATAGGCGCCGAGCCGGACGCTGCGCAGGTCCAGCCAGCCGAGCGCGAGAAGCCCCAGAAGGATCACCATGCCCACCACGCCACCGGGAACCGGAAGCGCGAGGCTGCGCACGATCAGGTCGCCGGCAAGCCAGAAGGCGGCGAGCAACAGGATCTGGAGCGAGCGCGCGCGGCGAAGCGCGGCCCGTGCATGGAGCGCGGCGGTCATGTCGGAAATCCCCGAGGCGCAGGGCAGCCTCTATGGGTTTGACGATA
>NCCY01000183.1 GCA_002279855.1 Rhizobiales bacterium 12-68-15 | reverse complement strand
GCGGTTCCGAATGGGTCAGGTTGAGCCCACCCCGCCCCGCCTTAAGCAACTTGCGCGCGGGAGAGGGCATCCGGTCGAACACCATCACCCGCCAGCCCGCTGCGGCCAGACGGGACGCCGCTACCAGCCCGGCAGGACCGGCCCCGATGACACAGGCGATGGAAAGAGGGTCTCCCATTCTACCTGGCCGTGCGTCGGGAATGGCAAAAATCGTCCAAGTTCAATTCCTTACAAAACCTTATATGGACCATGACAGGGATTTCTGTCATGCCGCATCGGGGGCCGGGGGAGACTGCTCTTCCATGGATGCAAAACTGTCACGCCAGCGTACACTGATCGTCCGCCTGATGCTTGCGGCAGGATGCGTGTGCATTGTCGGCCTGTGGATGTTCGAGGCGCAGACCGGCCTGCTCTCGGCCTATGACAAATATGCCTATCCGCTGCTCCTCTCGGGCTTCGTCGCCAGCCTGCTGATGATCGGCGCGGGGGCACGCTACCGGGCGGTCGCGGAGTGGACGGCCTATCTCTCCTTCGTCATCTATTGCGCGGCCGGGGTGTGTTCGTTCCGGACACTCGATCCCGACACCCGTCTCTATACCATTGCAAACACGCTGCAATGGATGCCGCTGATGTATGTCACCGCCTTCCTGCTGTTCCCCAAGCGGCAGGCCATACTGGCGGCGGCCGGGGCGTTCGCGCTGGCCGTCCTGGCGCTCAGCTGGCTGGTCATCTCCGAGGGGCCGGGCGCGTGGACCTATATCCACGGCTCGCTCATCCTCAACGCCTATGCCATGCACCTGCTGACCCTGCTGGCGCTATCGCTGTTCATCGTGACCCAGGAAGCCCTCGATCGCGTCCGCCGCCAGGCCGAGACGCTCGAAAGCGCCGCCTTCACGGACCCGCTCACCGGCGTCGCGAACCGGCGCGGGCTGGAGCGGATGATGACGCGCCACGCGGAAGCGCCCGGCATGCATATGGCCCTGATCCTGCTGGACATGGATCACTTCAAGCAGGTCAACGACCGGCGCGGCCATCTTCACGGCGACCGGGTGCTCCAGGCCATCGTGCACCGGCTGCGGCAGGGGCTGCGGGAGGACGATGTGATCGGCCGCTGGGGCGGCGACGAGTTCCTAGTTCTCGCGCAGGATACGTCCAGCGACGAGGCCCAGCGGCTGGCGGAGCGGCTGCGGAAGATTGCGGCCGACATGCCGCGCTCGGAAGCCTCCGGCGTCACCCTCTCCGCCGGCGTGTCCCTGTGGGACGGCCATGGCGGGCTGAACGAGGCGCTGCGGCGGGTGGATGCCGCGCTCTATGTGGCCAAGCACCAGGGCCGGGACCAGATCGCCCTCGCCGACGGCATGGTCCGCCTGCCCGCGCCGGCGGAGATGACCATCGCCCCCCAGAGCGGGGCCTGACGGCAGAAGCGGGCAGCGCCTTAACGACAAAGGGCGCCCTCCTTGCGGAGAGCGCCCTCGCGTTTCAAGCGCCCGCAGCGATCACCGCTCGGCGCAGGCTTCCACCACATCCTCGAACGTCTTCAGCCCGGCGCGCGGAGCGCAGACCAGGACGGACATGTTGCCGGGCGGATGCTGGTTCTTCCACATCTTGGTGTGGGCGTGGGGAATGCGATCCCACGGGAACACCTCGGACATGCAGGGGTCCACGCGGCGGTCGATGATGAACTGGTTCGCCCCCGACGCCTGCTTGAGATGGGCGAAGTGCGAACCCTGGATGCGCTTCTGGCGCATCCACACATAGCGGGCGTCGAAGGTGAGGTTGAAGCCCGTGGTGCCGGCGCAGAACACGATCATGCCGCCGCGCTTCGCCACGAGGCAGGAGACCGGGAAGGTCTGCTCGCCGGGATGCTCGAACACGATGTCCACGTCGCGCTTGCCGGTGATGTCCCAGATGGCCTTGCCGAATTTGCGGGCTTCGCGCGTCCACTCGACATATTCCGGCGAGTTGACCGTGGGCATCTGGCCCCAGCACTTGAAGTCCTTGCGGTTGATGACGCCCTTGGCGCCGAGGCCGAGGACGTAGTCGCGCTTGGTCTCGTCGGAGATGACGCCGATCACGTGCGCGCCGGAGGCCGCCGCAAGCTGCACGCCGAACACGCCGAGGCCGCCCGAGGCGCCCCACACCAGCACATAGTCGCCCGGCTTCACGGTGTGCGGCGCATGGCCGAACAGCATGCGGTAGGCGGTGGCGAGGGTGAGCGTGTAGCAGGCGCTCTCCTCCCAGGTGAGGTGCTTGGGACGCGGCATGAGCTGGCGCGCCTGCACCCGGCAGAACTGCGCGAACGAGCCGTCCGGCGTCTCATAGCCCCAGATGCGCTGGGAGGGGGAGAACATCGGGTCGCCGCCGTTGCACTCCTCGTCGTCGCCGTCGTCCTGGTTGCAGTGCACGACCACCTCGTCGCCCACCTTCCAGCGGGTGACCTTGGGGCCGACAGCCCACACGATGCCCGACGCGTCCGAGCCGGCAATGTGGAACGGCGCCTTGTGCACGTCGAACGGGGTGATCGGCTGGCCAAGGCCGGCCCAGATGCCGTTGTAATTGACGCCGGCCGCCATCACGAGCACCAGCACGTCGGTTTCGCCCAGTTCCCAGGTGGGAACGACCTCGACCTGAAAGGACTCCTCGGGCGGCCCGTGGCGTTCGCGCCGGATCGCCCAGGCGTACATCTTCGATGGCACATGCCCGAGCGGCGGGATTTCCCCGATGTCGTAGAGATCCTTCAGCTCAGAGCCCTCCGGCGTGCTCGCCCTCGCGATCTGGCTCATTGCGTATTTCCTTCCTTCCTCTGTGGCCCTGGAGCCGGAACCGGCCAGGTTGCAACAACCCGACCGCAATCCGGTCCCCAAATTTTTTGACGGAGAGCGCAGGACAGGGTCCGTCCCGGATACAGGACGACCCGCGCGCGCTCCTCGCAGCCTTGTTTCGCAATGCAGCGTAGCAGAGAAAATGACGCTGGCGAGCCCCCTCTTTCACGCAACCGGCCGCACCTTTCGTTCAAGGAACTTGACGGAACGCGCGCGCCCCTTCGCGTCAAATTTCCCATCGACGGATGCCCGGTTGCAGCGCACACTTGCGCGAGCCGGGGGCCGATGCGGCACCCCGGAGCAAGACGACGCCAATACCAATCGCAGCGACAGTGGGGATGTGAAGATGCCGACCCGTGACAAACCCTGGCTGTTCCGCACCTATGCCGGGCACTCCACGGCCGCGGAGTCCAACAAGCTCTATCGCAGCAACCTGTCCAAGGGGCAGACCGGCCTGTCCGTCGCCTTCGATCTTCCCACACAGACCGGCTATGACAGCGACCATCCGCTGGCGCGGGGCGAGGTGGGCAAGGTGGGCGTCCCCGTCTCCCATCTCGGCGACATGCGCACATTGTTCGACGGCATTCCGCTTGCCGACATGAACACGTCCATGACCATCAATGCCTGCGCGGCCTGGCTGCTCTCGCTCTATATCGCGGTGGCGGACGAGCAGGGCGCGGACCGCACCAAGCTCAACGGCACCACGCAGAACGACATCATCAAGGAATATCTCTCGCGCGGCACGCACGTCTTCCCGCCGGCGCCGTCCATGCGGCTCACCAAGGACGTGATCCTCTACACCACCAGCACCCTGCCCCGCTGGAACCCGATGAATGTGTGCTCCTACCATCTGCAGGAGGCGGGAGCGACGCCGGTTCAGGAACTGGCCTTCGCGCTCGCCAACGCCATCGCCATCCTCGACACGGTGAAGGCGTCCGGCGAGGCCGAAGGGCCGGTGTTCGGCGAAGTGGTCGGCCGCATCTCCTTCTTCGTGAATGCGGGCATGAAATTCATCACCGAGATGTGCAAGATGCGCGCCTTCGTGGATCTCTGGGACGAGATCTGCGTCAACCGCTACGGCATCACGGACGCCAAGCAGAAGCTGTTCCGCTATGGCGTGCAGGTGAACTCCCTCGGCCTCACCGAGCAGCAGCCGGAAAACAACGTCTACCGCATCCTCATCGAGATGCTGGCCGTGACGCTGTCCAAGAAGGCGCGCGCCCGCGCGGTGCAGCTTCCCGCCTGGAACGAGGCGCTGGGGCTGCCCCGCTCGTTCGACCAGCAATGGTCGCTGCGCATGCAGCAGGTGCTCGCCTACGAGACCGACCTTCTGGATTATGGCGACATCTTCGACGGGTCGCGCGAAATCGAGCGCCGGGTGGAAGAGCTGAAGGGCGAGGCGCGCGCGGAACTGGAGCGCATCGAGGCCATGGGCGGCGCGGTCGCGGCGGTCGAGAACAGCTACATGAAGCAGGCGCTGGTGGAATCCAACACCCGCCGCCTCGAAGCCATCGAGGGCGGCGATCAGGTGGTGGTGGGCGTCAACCGCTGGACCGAGACCGAGCCCTCCCCGCTCACCACAGGCGAAGGCGCCATCCTTACCGTGCCCGAGCATGTGGAGCCCGAGCAGATCGCCCGCCTTCAGGCGTGGCGCGCGGCGCGCGATGCCAAGGCCGCCGAGAAGGCGCTGGCGGACCTGCGCAGCGCGGCCCAGGAAGGCCGCAACATCATGGAGCCGTCCATCGCCTGCGCCAAGGCCGGCATCACCACCGGCGAATGGGGCACCTGCCTGCGCGAGGTCTTCGGTGAATATCGCGCGCCCACCGGCGTCGGCCGCACGGCGCGGGTGGATACGCAGGGTCTGGACGCCGTGCGCACCGAGGTGGATGCCGTTTCGGCCCGGCTTGGCCGGCGCATCAAGTTCCTCGTCGGCAAGCCCGGCCTCGACGGGCATTCCAACGGCGCCGAGCAGATCGCCGTGCGCGCCCGCGATGCCGGCATGGAAGTGGTCTATGAGGGCATCCGCCTCACCCCGGCGGAGATCGTCAATGCGGCGCTGGAAGAGAGCGTGCACATTATCGGCCTCTCCATCCTCTCCGGCTCCCATGTGCCGCTGGTGCGCGACGTGATGGAGCGCCTGCGGGCGGAGGGCATGGACGACGTGCCGGTGGTGGTTGGCGGCATCATTCCGCCAGAGGACGAAGCCCAGCTCAAGGCGTTCGGTGTCGCGGCGGTCTATACGCCGAAGAATTTCGAACTGAACCGGATCATGTCGGACATCGTGTCCATCGTGGACCGCGAGGCCCAGCGCGCCGCCTGAGGCAGCCTGCTGCCGGGCGCCAGCGGCCCTCGGCGGGACCGGCTGGACCTTCAGAGCGGAAACAAAAAGGCCCCGGTGATCTCACCGGGGCCTTTTCGTTATCTGCGCCGTCTCAGAACTTCAGTTCCGGTGGTGGCGGGGCTTCGTTGCTGCCCGGCATGAGGTTGTCGAACTGTTCCTTCACCGCTCCCTGGTCCAGCTGCACGCCACCGGATTTGTAGTGGGTGACCATGCCGGGGAAGATGATGACCAGCGCCACCATGATGAGCTGGATGACCACGAAGGGTACCGCCCCCCAGTAGATCTGGCCCGTGGTGACCGGCTCCATGCGCTTGCCGGTGACGCGGTCCAGATACGGCACCTTGGGTGCTACCGAGCGCAGGAAGAACAGCGCGAACCCGAACGGCGGATGCATAAACGAGGTCTGCATGTTCACCGCGAGGATGACGCCGAACCAGATCAGGTCGATGCCCAGCTTGTCGGCGGCGGGGCCGAGCAGCGGGATGATGATGAAGGCCAGCTCGAAATAATCGAGGAAGAAGGCCAGCACGAACACCAGCGCGTTCACCGCGATGAGGAAGCCCGCCTGCCCACCCGGCAGGGAGGTCAGAAGCTCCTCCACCCAGTGATGCCCGCTGACCCCGTAGAAGGTGAGCGAGAACACGCGCGCGCCGATCAGGATGAACAGCACGAAGGCGGACAGCTTGGCGGTGGAATAGGTCGCCTGCCGCAGCAGGTCGAACTTGAGCCGGCCGCGTCCCAGCGCCAGCAGCAGCGCGCCCACCGAGCCCATGGCGCCGCCTTCGGTCGGCGTGGCAACGCCGATGAAGATGGTGCCGAGCAC
>NCCY01000182.1 GCA_002279855.1 Rhizobiales bacterium 12-68-15 | reverse complement strand
CCATGGTCAACGTGACCGATCGTGCCGATGTTGCAGTGCGGCTTGTTGCGTTCAAATTTTGCTTTGGCCATGGGACTCTCCGTTGGGTCTCTCTGGCGAATTCAAATGCGGGTTCAGTTGAAGGATCAGGCGTATTTCGCCTGAACCTCCTGAGCGACGTTCGACGGCACCTGCTCGTAGTGGTCGAACTGCATGGTGAAGGTGGCACGACCCTGGCTGAAGGAGCGCAGGGTGTTCACGTAGCCGAACATGTTGGCAAGCGGCACCATCGCATTGATGACGTTCGCATTACCGCGCATGTCCTGGCCCTGGATCTGGCCACGCCGGGAGTTGAGATCGCCGATCACCGAGCCCGTATAGTCCTCGGGGGTGACGACCTCGACCTTCATGATCGGCTCGAGCAGGACGGAACCGCCCTTCTGGAGCGCTTCACGGAAGCCGGCACGAGACGCGATTTCGAAGGCCAGAGCCGACGAGTCCACTTCGTGATAGGCGCCGTCGGTGAGCTGGACCTTGACGTCCACCACCGGGAAGCCGGCGATGACGCCCGCTCCGAGCACGCTCTCGAGGCCCTTCTGGACGCCCGGGATGTACTCCTTCGGCACCGCGCCGCCGACGATCACGCTCTCGAACTGGAAGCCCTTGCCGGGCTCGTTCGGCTCGACCGTGAACTTCACCCGGGCAAACTGGCCAGTACCGCCGGTCTGCTTCTTGTGGGTGTAATCCACATCGGTCTTCTTAGTGATGGTCTCGCGATACGCCACCTGGGGGGCGCCCACGTTCGCATCCACCTTGTAGGTGCGGCGCAGGATATCGACCTTGATGTCGAGGTGCAGTTCGCCCATCCCTTTGAGGATGGTCTGGCCGCTCTCGTGATCGGTCGACACCCGGAAGGACGGATCCTCGGCAGCCAGCTTGGAGAGAGCGATGCCGAGCTTTTCCTGGTCCGCCTTGGACTTGGGCTCGATCGCGATCTCGATGACCGGCTCGGGGAATTCCATCTTCTCAAGGATGACGGCCTTGGCCGGGTCGCACAGGGTATCGCCGGTGCGCACGTCCTTCAGGCCAGCCAGAGCGACGATGTCGCCGGCATAGGCTTCCTTGATGTCTTCGCGGTTGTTGGCATGCATCAGCAGCATCCGGCCGACGCGCTCACGCTTGTCGCGGGTGGAGTTGAGCAGGCCCATGCCCGATTCCATCACGCCGGAATAGATCCGGCAGAAGGTGATCGTGCCGACGAAGGGATCGTCCATGATCTTGAACGCGAGAACCGAGAGCGGCTCAGAGTCGTTCGGATTGCGGACCGTATCTTCTTCGGTCTTGAAGTCGATGCCCTTGATCGATCCGCGATCGATCGGGTTCGGCAGATAGTCCACCACCGCGTCAAGCAGGGGCTGCACGCCCTTGTTCTTGAAGGCAGAGCCGCAGAACACGGGGTTGAACTTCCGGCCGATGACCGCCTTGCGGATCAGGGACTTCAGCGTATCGACGTCCGGCTCCACGCCTTCCAGGTAGTTGGAAAGCGCTTCGTCGTCCATCTCGACCGCCGCTTCGACCAGCTTGCCGCGATATTCGGCAGCCTTGTCGGCGAGATCAGCCGGGATTTCCTCGTCGTGATACTTCGCGCCGAGGGCTTCGTCTTCCCACACGACCGCCTTCATGCGGACGAGGTCGATGATGCCCTTGAAGTTGCTCTCGGAACCGATCGGCAGTTGGCAGCAGACCGGGTTGCCCGCAACGCGGTCAACGATCATTTCCACGCAGCGGTAGAAGTCTGCACCGATCTTGTCCATCTTGTTGACGAACACGATGCGCGGCACGTTGTACTTGTCGGCCTGGCGCCAGACCGTCTCGGTCTGCGGCTCCACGCCCTGGTTTCCGTCCAGCACGCACACCGCACCGTCGAGCACCCGGAGAGAACGCTCGACTTCGATGGTGAAGTCGACGTGCCCGGGGGTGTCGATGATGTTCAGGCGCTTGCCGTTCCACAAGGCGGTCGTGGCGGCAGAGGTGATCGTGATGCCACGCTCCTGCTCCTGCGCCATCCAGTCCATGGTGGCAGCGCCATCATGGACTTCGCCGATCTTGTGGCTCTTGCCCGTGTAGTAGAGGATCCGCTCGGTGGTCGTCGTCTTCCCGGCATCAATGTGGGCCATGATGCCGAAATTGCGGTAGTCCTCGATGGCGTGTGAACGCGGCATGACTGAGGTCCTCTCCGATCACCAGCGATAGTGCGAGAACGCGCGGTTGGCTTCCGCCATCCGGTGCGTGTCTTCACGCTTCTTCACGGCATTGCCGCGATTGTTGGCCGCATCGAGAAGCTCGGCGGACAGACGTTCCACCATGGTCTTCTCATTACGGGCGCGGGCCGAGGCGATGAGCCAGCGGATCGCAAGGGTCTGACGGCGCTCGGTGCGCACTTCGACCGGAACCTGGTAGGTCGCACCACCAACGCGGCGGGAACGAACTTCGACGGCCGGGGCGACGTTTTCCAGAGCCTGGATGAACACCTCGACCGGGTCGTGCTTGGCCTTGGACTCGACGGTGTCGAGAGCGCCATACACGATGGATTCAGCAACCGACTTCTTTCCGTCACGCATGACGGAGTTCATGAAGCGGCTGAGGATGAGGCTGCCATACTTGGCATCCGGAATGACTTCGCGGCGCTCGGCCCGATGACGACGAGACATGCTCGGATCTCCTCAGATCACTTCGGACGCTTGGCGCCGTACTTGGAACGGCGCTGCTTGCGATTCTTTACGCCCTGGGTATCCAGGACGCCGCGCAGGATGTGGTAACGCACGCCGGGAAGGTCCTTCACACGGCCGCCGCGGATCATCACGACAGAGTGTTCCTGAAGGTTATGTCCCTCACCGGGAATGTAACCGATCACTTCGTAGCTGTTGGTCAGCCGCACCTTCGCCACCTTACGAAGCGCCGAGTTCGGCTTCTTCGGGGTCGTGGTGTACACGCGGGTGCAAACGCCGCGCTTCTGCGGGCTTTCCTGAAGCGCAGGAGCCTTGTCCCGCGCCTTCTGCGCTTCCCGCGGCTTCCGGATCAGCTGGTTGATCGTCGGCATGTACGCCTTCGCCTCGTCCTGATCTGCGACTTGCGCCGCATCTTGAATTTATGCGGCTCGAAGGAGCCGCTGCTCATCTGCAGCCTTTCGGCCACGAAAAAAGACATCGCGCCGAAGAGCTTGCGCCCCTCGACGATCCAGGAACGGCCGGAACACACGCACCGGATAGCCGGCGTTGCGCCCTCGTTCGCGACAGAGGATCACTGCGCTTACCCTTTTGGGGTCCGCGCCGCGATCATGCACCCATGTCTCGCAGTGCTGTTCCTGGCAGCGTTTCGGCATTCCGATCTGGGCGCCCTGGTCTTCAGGGGATGCCGCACCGATCACTGGAGGCGCCGACCGCCTGCCGCGAAAGTGAGTGGCTTCTACTGTCAGAGTCGCCGTGCGTCAAGGGGAAGAGCCGGATTGGGGGAACAATTCGCCCCCGGAAGGCCATAAGCAGCGCCCGAGCAGGGTGCGCGCATCATTATGACGATTAAGTACGTCAAAACGGAATTTCGTTGCGCCGCTTTTGGGCCGGCGCCGCTGACGCCGTGACCCGCTGTCGGGGTACTTTTAGCCCCCGAGCGATTCTTTGTGCACCCGGGATTCGCGACAAGACACAGGTTTTTGCTGAAGGCCCGTCACCAAATAGATAACGCGCATAAAAAAGGGGGAGGCAGCCGCCTCCCCCTCGGTCTCATCGCCTGATCGACAGCGACGGCATCAGCCGGGCGAGATCATGTTCTCCGGCCGCACCACGGCGTCGAACTCCTCATTGGTCACGTAGCCTCCACCAACGGCTTCCTCACGCAGGGTGGTGCCGTTCTTGTGGGCGGTCTTGGCGATCTTTGCCGCCGCGTCATAGCCGATCTTCGGCGCAAGGGCCGTCACCAGCATCAGGGAGCGCTCCAGCGCCGCCTTGATGTTGTCCTCGCGCGGCTCGATGCCGAGGACGCAGTGCTCCGTGAAGCTGTTCGCCGCATCCGCCATCAGCCGCACGGACTGAAGGAAGTTATAGGCCATCACCGGATTGTAGACGTTCAGCTCGAAATGCCCCTGGCTCCCCGCGAAGGTCAGCGCGGCATTGTTGCCGAAGATCTGCACGCAGACCTGGGTCATGGCCTCGCACTGGGTCGGGTTGACCTTGCCGGGCATGATGGACGAACCGGGCTCGTTCTCCGGCAGCGACAGTTCGCCAAGGCCGGAGCGCGGGCCCGAGCCCAAGAAGCGGATGTCGTTGGCGATCTTGAACAGAGAGGCCGCCACCGTGTTGATGGCCCCGTGCGAGAACACCATGGCGTCATGGGCGGCCAGCGCCTCGAACTTGTTCGGCGCGGAGGTGAAGGGCAGGCCGGTGACGGCCGCGATCTGCTCGGCCACCTTCTCAGCGAATCCCACCGGCGCGTTGAGGCCGGTGCCGACAGCCGTGCCGCCCTGCGCCAGCGCCATGAGGGCGGGCAGGGTCTGCTCGATGCGCTGGATACCGTGCTCGACCTGGGTGGTGTAGCCGGAGAATTCCTGGCCGAGGGTCAGGGGTGTGGCATCCTGCGTGTGGGTGCGGCCGATCTTGATGATGTGCTGCCACGCCTGCGCCTTCTCGTTCAGCGCGGCATGCAGCGTCCGCAGCGCCGGGAGCAGGCGATGCACGATCTCTTCAGCGCACGCCACATGCATGGCGGTCGGATAGGTGTCGTTGGACGACTGGCTCATGTTGACGTGGTCGTTGGGGTGAACCGGCTTCTTGGAGCCCTGCTCTCCCCCGAGCATCTCGATGGCGCGGTTCGAGATGACCTCATTGGCATTCATGTTGGACTGCGTGCCCGAGCCGGTCTGCCAGACCACCAGCGGGAAGTGGTCGTCGAGCTTGCCTTCGATCACCTCGTTCGCCGCCGCCACAATCGCCTCGCCGAGCTTCGGGTCCAGGCGGCCGAGCGCCATGTTGGTCTCCGCAGCCGCACGCTTGACGATGCCGAGCGCACGGATCACGGGAGCAGGCTGACGTTCCCAGCCGATCTTGAAATTGCCGAGCGAACGCTGCGCCTGCGCGCCCCAGTAACGGTCTGCGGGAACTTCGATGGGACCGAACGTATCCGTTTCCGTGCGTGACGCAGTCATCTGGCTTCCCTCTTCACTTTAGCCCTGGGCGCGAGGCTTCTAGATCGACATGACGCTCATGGGAAGGGACACGGTCATTTGACGCTGACCAAATGCAAAATAGTTTCCTGGAGGTAACCAAAGAAGCGTGACAGGGATGCGAATTGCCATAGCTTCGCCCTGAGTTGCAGGCTTAGTCTGGGTGTCTCGCGCGGCGTGACGTCGGACGTGCCTGTTTGCGTCGCCGGAAACAATTGGCCTGGCTCTGGGGAAGCAAGGCCGCCTGTCGAGGTTTGAAGTGGGCGAAGTCATCAATCTCCGGAAAGCCCGGAAGTCTGTTTTGCGTGCCGAGGCCGAAATGAAGGCCGCGGAGAACCGTGCCCTGTTCGGCCTCACACGGGCCGAGCGCGAGGCGCGGCGCGCGGAGAAGGACCTGCAGGCCCGGCGACTTGAGGGCCATGCGCTCGCAAAGAGGGATGAAAAATGAAAAGCCCCGTGGTGAAGAGGTCGATCGTCATCGCTGGTCACAAGACGAGCGTGAGCCTTGAAGATGCGTTCTGGGACGCGCTGAAGGAAATCGCAGCCGGCCGCCGCATGACGCTGTCCGATCTGGTGGCAACCATCGATTCCTCTCGGACCCAGGGCAATCTGTCCTCCGCCATCCGGCTGTTCGTGCTCGATTTTTACCGGGGCCATGCGGCGACTGCGCGGGGCCAGGGAACTTCCGAGCGATCTGGCGCGACCGCTCCCGTTGCGTAAGGCTGAACCGTCACCTATCTGAGGCATGTGGGCACGCGCCGCGTTGAAACGTGACGCGTGCCTTTCTATAACCCGCTGCCTC
>NCCY01000181.1:4748-13955 GCA_002279855.1 Rhizobiales bacterium 12-68-15 | reverse complement strand
CGCCGTGACCGATGACGGGCCGGGCATTCCGCCGCAGACCTTGCCGCACGTCTTCGAGAAGTTCGTGCGGGCGCCGCGCGGGGCCGGCGACGGGGGCGACGGCTCGGGGCTCGGGCTTGCCATCACGCGCGGGATCATGGAAGCCCATGGCGGGACGGCGAGCGCGGACAGTCCCGTGCCGGGCCGCCACACCGGCACCCGCATCGCGCTGCGCCTGCCGCTGTCGCCGCAGGCGCCCGCACAGGAGGGGGACGCATGAGCGCGGGCACCGTTCTGGTGGTGGATGACGAGCCGGCGATTCATCGTTTCATGGCCCCGGCGCTGGCCGCGAACGGCTACGAGGCGCTGCGCGCGGACACCGGCGGCGAGGCGCTCGCTTTGGTGGCCAACCGCAACCCGGACGCGGTCATCCTCGATCTCGGCCTCCCCGACATGGACGGCAAGCAGGTGATCCGCCGCCTGCGGGAATGGTCCACCGTGCCCATCCTCGTCCTCTCCGCCCGCGACCGGGAGGTGGAGAAGATCGAGGCGCTGGACCTCGGCGCCGACGATTTCATCAACAAGCCGTTCGGCATGGGCGAGCTGATGGCGCGCCTGCGCGCCGCGCTGCGCCATCGCATGCAGGAGAAGGGCGAGACGCCGCTGCTGCGGCTGGGGCATGTGGAGATCGACATTCCCCGCCACCGCGTCACCCGCGCGGGGGCGGAGCTGAAGCTGACGCCGAAGGAATTCGAGCTCCTGGCCTTTCTGGCCCGGCATGGCGGCAAGGCTCTGACCCATCGCCAGATCCTGCGGGCCGTGTGGGGGCCGGCCCATGAGCAGGACACGCAGTATCTGCGCGTCTATGTGGGCCAGCTTCGCGCCAAGATCGAGCCGGACCCCGCCAATCCGGACCTGATCGTCACCGAGCCCGGCATCGGATATCGCCTCGCCTCGGACTGACCGGCGGGCGCAGCGCGGGTCGCGGGCGGGGCTGCGGAGCGCGCCGGCCGATGCTATACGCCACCCGCGACCGGACGGCGACCCGCAAGGCGGCGGAAACCGGGCCGGTCGCACGTCTCCTGCCCGCCCGCCTCACCGGCGGCGGGCCTCCAGTCAGGAAAACCGACATGAGCATCGTCCGGCTCGACAAGGGCCCCCGCATGAGCGAAGCCGTGATCCACGGCAACACCGTCTATCTCGCCGGCCAGGTCGCTGAAGGCGCGGATGTCGCCACCCAGACCCGTGGCGTGCTCGCCCAGATCGACGCCCTGCTGGAGCGCGCGGGCACGAGCAAGGCCAACATTCTCACCGCCACCATCTGGCTGTCGGACATCGCCGACTTCGCCGAAATGAACAGCGTGTGGGACAGCTGGGTGGACAAGGACAATCCCCCCGCCCGCGCCACCAGCGAAGGCAAGCTCGCCGCGCCCAAGTTCAAGGTGGAAATCATCGTCGTCGCGGCCAAGTGACCGACGTGTGATTGCTTAACGCCGGATGGCGGGACGCCCGTCCCGCCATCGCTCGCGTCCTATTCGAACACGCGCCCGTCGCCGGCATCCGCGCCGCGCGCCGGGGGTGAGCGGCTCCGGCCGAAATGCGAGCCGTCGGCAAAGCCGAGATCGGCGGCGACCCGCGCGGCTGAGAACGTCGTATTGGCCAGCATCCAGCGGGCATGCTTCAGCCGCAGCGCCAGATAGCTCTCCTGCGGGCTCTCCCCCAGCGCCTCCGCAAACAGGCGCTCCAGCCGCCGCACGCCGAGGCCAAGGTCACCCGCCAGCCGGGCGATGGGCAGGGGCTCGGCGAGATTCTGCTCCATCATCAGCAAGGCCCGCGACACGCGGGCATCGTCGATGCCGCTTTCGCCAAGGCGCGGTGCCGGCTGGGCCCCCTGTTCGCCGCGCGGACGGTCGATGAGTAGGATGTTCAGCGCCTTCTGCGCCACCGCCTCGCCGAGATTTTGCGCCACGAGCTGGGCCGCGAGATCCGCCACCCCCGCTCCGCCCGAACAGGTGATGCGGTCGCCATCCACCACGTACAGCGTGTCCGCCAGCGGCACGAGGGTGGGGAATTCTTCCAGGAAATCGCGGTAGTGATACCAGCTCACGCAGCATTTGCGCTGCTCCATGAGCCCCAGCCGGCACAGCACGAATGTGCCGGTGCACACGCCGATCAGGGTCACCCCGGCAGCGGCGGCGCGCTTCAGATAGGTGCCGATGGCGGGCGGCAGCGGCGGCATGCCGTGCAGCAGCCCCCCCACCACCGCGATGTAATCGAAGCTGGCGGGATCGGCGAGGTCGGAGGTCGGCTGGATATCGATGCCGCACGAGGAGCGCGCGGGCCGCAGGCCCGGGCTCATCACCTGCCACGAGCAGTCGATGGGGCGCGAGCGATCGCCCCGGTCCGCCGAGAGGCGCAGCACGTCCATGAAACTGGCAAAGGCGGTGAGGGTGAAATTGTGCACCAGCACAAATCCCACGCGCAGCTTCGCACCGTGGCGCGGCTCGGGTCCGGACGTTGAAGAATGTCGCATTCGTTCCAGAATGCGGCCGCACCCTGCCGAGATCAAGGTCCCTCTTGCCCCCATGATGCTGACCTGACGCAGGTGCGGCGCGATGATGCCGCATGCCGGCGCAGACCGCGCCGTGCGCGAACGGGGGAGAGCGATGACCAGCGTGTTCGATCTCTTCAAGATCGGCCTCGGGCCGTCTTCCTCCCATACGGTGGGGCCGATGATCGCCGCCCGGCGCTTCCGCGACGCCCTTCCCGAAGGCGCAAGCCATGTGACGGCGGAAGTGTTCGGTTCGCTCGCCTGGACGGGCAAGGGCCACCGCACCGACGAGGCCATCTGCCTCGGCCTGATGGGCGCGCGGCCCGACACGCTCGATCCCGACGAGGCGCCCGTGCTCATGGCGCGCCTCGCGATCCAGAAGTTCATCGAGGCCGGCGGCGCCCGCATCGCCTTCGATGCCGAGCGGGATCTCATCCTCAATTTCGACGAACTGCTGCCGCTGCATTCCAACGGCATGCGCTTCCGCGCCTTCGACCGCGACACGCTCCTCATGGAGCGGATCTTCTATTCCATCGGCGGCGGCTTCATCGTCGCGGAGGGCGAGCCGCGCGAGGGCGTGCCGCAGGATGTGCCGCATGCCTTCTCGACGGCAGGCGAGCTTCTCTCCGCCTGTGCCCGCGCCCGCCAGGAGAGAGGTCCAACAACCGGCCGCCCCACGAAATCATGGACTGGGTCTCGGTGTTCGCCATGGCGGTGAACGAGGAGAATGCCGCCGGCGGGCGCATCGTCACCGCGCCCACCAATGGCGCGGCGGGGATCGTGCCCGCCGTGCTGCGCTATGCCCGCGACCTGTGCCCGGGCACCACGCGCGCCCACCTGCACGACTTCCTGCTGACCGCCACGGCCATCGGCGGCCTCATCAAGCGCAATGCCTCGCTCTCGGGCGCGGAAGTGGGGTGCCAGGGCGAAGTGGGCTCTGCCGCCTCCATGGCCGCCGCCGGCCTTGCCGCCGTGCTGGGCGCAAGCCCGGAGCAGATCGAGAACGCCGCCGAGATCGCCATGGAGCACCATCTGGGCATGACCTGCGACCCCATAGGCGGGCTGGTCCAGATCCCGTGCATCGAGCGCAACGCGTTCGGCGCCAACAAGGCCATCGCGGCTGCATCCCTCGCCCTGCGCGGCGACGGCACCCACCATGTCTCCCTCGATCAGGTCATCGAGACCATGCGCCAGACCGGCGCGGACATGCAGTCCAAATACAAGGAGACCTCGCAGGGGGGCCTTGCCGTCAACGTCCCCGAATGCTGAGGCGCGCCGCCTTCCCCTTCCCCTTCCAGATGCAGGACCCACACCCATGACCCTCCATGTGTCCCCCGCCGGCATCCCCGATGCGGCCGTGTTCGATGCCATCCGGGCCGAGCTGAAGCGCCAGCAGGACCAGATCGAGCTGATCGCCTCCGAGAACATCGTTTCCGAGGCGGTGCTGGCGGCGCAGGGCTCGGTGCTCACCAACAAATATGCGGAGGGCCTGCCGGGCCGGCGCTATTATGGCGGCTGCGAGCATGTGGACGTGGTGGAGGAGATCGCCATCGCCCGCGCCAGGGAGCTGTTCGGGGCAGGCTTTGCCAATGTGCAGCCCCATTCGGGGGCGCAGGCCAACGGCGCGGTGATGATGGCGCTGCTCCAGCCCGGCGACACCATCCTCGGCATGTCGCTGGCGGCGGGCGGGCACCTCACCCACGGCGCGGCGCCGACCCTTTCCGGCAAGTGGTTCAAGGCCATCGGCTACGGCGTGTCGCCGGATACGGCCCTGATCGACTATGACGAGGTGGAGCGCCTGGCGCTGGAGCACCGTCCGAAGCTGATCATCGCCGGCGGCTCGTCCTATCCCCGCATCATCGATTTCGCCCGTTTCCGCGCCATCGCGGACGCGGTGGGCGCCATGCTCATGGTGGACGCCGCCCATTATGCCGGGCTGATCGTGGCGGGGGCTTATCCCTCGCCCTTCCCGCATGCCCATGTGGTGACCACCACCACCCACAAGACCCTGCGCGGGCCGCGCGGCGGCATGATCCTGACCAATGACGAGGCACTGGCGAAGAAGCTCAACTCCGCCGTCTTCCCCGGCCTGCAGGGCGGCCCGCTCATGCATGTGATCGCGGCGAAGGCCGTGGCGTTCGGCGAGGCGCTCACCCCCGAATTCCGCACCTATGCGCTGAAGGTGGTGTCCAACGCCCGCGCCCTCGCCACCCGCCTCGGCGCGCGCGGCGCGGCCATCGTGTCGGGCGGCACGGACAGCCACATGGTTCTGGTGGACCTGCGCCCCTTCGGCGTCACCGGCAAGGCGGCGGAAGGGGCGCTGGAACGGGCGGGTCTCACCTGCAACAAGAACGGGATTCCGTTCGATCCGGAAAAGCCTGCCGTCACCTCCGGGATCCGGCTCGGCACGCCCGCCGCCACCACGCGCGGCTTCGGCATCGCGGAGTTCGAGACGGTCGCCGACCTCATTGCGGACGTGTTGCAGGGCCTCGCCCGCAACGGGGCGGAGGCCAACGGCAAGGCGGAGGTCGCGGCGCGGGCCGAGGTGCGGGCGCTCTGCGCGCGTTTCCCGCTTTATGCGGGCCTGTGACGGAAGTCTGTCGCGCTCATACCAGAATTCGGACGCGTTTCGACAAGAACGGGGATGCGCACGGGCGCATTCTCGACCCTCACGATCACAGGACAAGAGGTCCATGCGCCGCTTTTCCCTCTCCTCCCTTCTGTCCGAATCCCTCAATGCCCATCAGGGCTGGGGACGGCAGTGGCGCAGTCCCGCGCCGAAGGCGGCCTATGACGCCATCATCATCGGCGGCGGCGGCCACGGCCTCGGCGCGGCCTATTATCTTGCCAGGGAGCACGGCCTCACCAACATCGCCGTGCTGGAAAAGGGCTGGATCGGCGGCGGCAATGCGGGGCGCAACACCACCATCATCCGCTCCAACTATCTCTATGATGAGAGCGCGGCCTTCTACGAACATGCGGTGAAGCTGTGGGAAGGCCTGTCGCAGGAGCTGAACTACAACGTCATGTTCTCCCAGCGCGGCGTGCTGATGCTGGCGCACAATGTGCACGACGTGCAGAGCTTCAAGCGCCATGTCTATTCCAACCGCCTCAACGGCATCGACAATGAATGGCTGACGCCGGAAGAGGCGAAGGCCTTCTGCCCGCCGCTGAACATCTCGCCGGACATCCGCTATCCCGTCATGGGCGCGGCGCTGCAACGGCGCGGCGGCACGGCGCGGCATGATGCGGTGGTGTGGGGCTATGCCCGCGCGGCGGACGCGCTGGGCGTGGACATCATCCAGAATTGCGAAGTCACCGCCATCAATCGCGGGCCGGACGGCGCGGTGACCGGCGTGGAGACCACGCGCGGCGCCATCCGCACGAAGAAGATCGGGGTCTCGGTGGCCGGGCATACCTCGGTGGTCATGGCCATGGCCGGCGTGCGCATGCCGCTGGAGAGCTTCCCGCTGCAGGCGCTGGTGTCGGAGCCGGTGAAGCCGTGCTTCCCCTGCGTGCTCATGTCCAATGCCGTGCACGCCTACATCTCGCAGTCGGACAAGGGCGAACTCGTCATCGGCGCGGGCACGGACCAGTATGTCTCCTACAGCCAGCAGGGCGGCCTCCACATCACCACCCACACGCTGGACGCCATCTGCGAGCTGTTTCCGCAGTTCACGCGCATGAAGATGCTGCGCTCCTGGGGCGGGATCGTGGACGTGACGCCGGACCGCTCGCCCATCTGCGGCAAGACGCCGGTGCCGGGCCTGTATGTGAATTGCGGCTGGGGCACCGGCGGGTTCAAGGCGACGCCCGGCGCGGGCCACCTGCTCGCCCACACCGTCGCCCGCGACGAACCGCACCCCATCAACGCCCCCTTCACCCTTGACCGCTTCCGCACCGGCCGCCTCATCGACGAGGCGGCGGCGGCGGCGGTGGCGCACTGAGGTCCGCTCATGCTGCTCGTCCCCTGTCCCTATTGCGGTCCCCGCCCCGAGGTGGAATTCCGCTGCGGCGGCGAGGCCCATATCGCCCGTCCCGCCGATCCCAACGCGCTCGGTGACGCGGCCTGGGCCGAATATCTCTTCATCCGCAAGAGCCCGAAGGGCGTGCATGCGGAGCGCTGGCTGCATGTCCATGGCTGCGGGCGATGGTTCAACGCGCTGCGCAATACGGTGACCGACAGCTTTGTCGCCAGCTACAAGATGGGCACCCCGCGCCCGGACGCCGACATGCAGGGAGGCAAGTGAGATGGCCGAGACGCATCGCCTGCCGGCCATCGGGCGGATCGACCGCACGCGCCCCCTGTCCTTCACCTTCAACGGACGCCACATCCAGGGCTATGCCGGCGACACCGTCGCCTCGGCGCTGCTCGCCAACGGCATCCGCCTCATGGGCCGCTCGTTCAAGTATCACCGCCCGCGCGGCGTGCTGAGCCACGGCACGGACGAGCCCAATGCGCTGATGAAGGTGGATCGCGGCCGGGGCCGCGCCGACCCCAACAACCGCGCCACCGTGATCGATGCGGTGGGGGGCCTCAAGGTGTCCTCGCAGAACCACTGGCCCTCGCTGGAGCACGATGTGGGGCAGGTGAACGACCTGCTCTCGCCGGTCTTCGTGGCGGGCTTCTACTACAAGACCTTCATGTGGCCCCGGTCCTTCTGGGACAAGCTGTACGAACCCACCATCCGCGCCGCTGCCGGCCTCGGCATCGCGCCCGATACGCCGGATGCGGACCGCTACGTCCACCGCAACGCCCATTGCGACGTGCTGGTGGTGGGCGCGGGACCGGCCGGGCTTGCGGCCGCCATCGCCGCAGCGGAGAGCGGTAAGCGCGTGATGCTGTGCGACGAGCAGGCGGAGATGGGCGGCAGCCTGCTGCATGACCTCACCTCCACCATCGAGGGCAAGGAGGCGTCCGCCTTCGTGGCCGAAGCGCTGGCGACCCTTGCCGGCCGGCCCAACGTCACCCTGCTGCCGCGCACCACCGCCTTCGGCTATTACAACCACAATCATGTGGTGCTGACCGAACGGGTCACCGACCATCTCGCCCGGCCCGACCCGAAACTGCCGCGCGAGCGGCTGTGGCAGGTGCGCGCGGGCGAGGTGGTGATCGCCACCGGCTCCCATGAGCGCCCCCTCGCCTTCGCCGACAATGACCGCCCCGGCATCATGCTGGCGGAAAGCGTGCGGGCCTATGTCAACCGCTACGGCGTCGCGCCGGGCCGGCGCATCGTGTTCGCCACCAACGGCGCCTCCGCCTATCGGGCGGCGGCGGACGCGAAGGCGGCCGGGCTCGACGTGACCATCGTGGACACCCGCCCCGACCGCCTCATCGGCACCGAGCGGGCGCTGGCGGAAGGGATCGCCATTCTCGCCGGCCACACCGTCATCGGCTCCACCGGCGGCAAGGCCGTGACCGGCCTCATCGTGGCGCCGGTCCTCAACGGCAAGGATGTGGGCACCCGCCGCTCGCTGGCATGCGACTGCGTGGGCATGTCGGGCGGCTGGACGCCGGCCGTCCACCTGTTCTCGCAATCGCGTGGAAAACTGTTCTTCCGCACCGAGATCGACGCGTTCGTGCCGGGCAGCTCCGCCCAGCGGGAGCGCTCGGCCGGCGCGTGCAACGGCACCTATGACCTTGCCGCCATCCTTGCAGAAGGCTGGTCCGCAGGGGCGAGCGCCGCCGGCATGGCGGCCACGCGCGCCTTCGCGGCAAGCCCGCCGACGCCGACCGGCTTCGTGCCCGTGCGCGTGCTGCCGAGCGATGCCGATCCGCACAAGGTCCGCGCCTTCCTCGACTTCCAGAACGATGTCACCGCCAAGGACATCCGCCTCGCCGTGCGCGAGGGGTTCGAGAGCGTGGAGCACGTGAAGCGCTACACCACCAACGGCATGGCCACCGACCAGGGCAAGACCTCCAACATGCCGGCCCTCGGGCTCATCTCGGAGATCCTGGACAAGCCGGTGCCGCAGGTGGGCACCACCACCTTCCGCCCGCCCTACACGCCGGTGACCTTCGGGGCCATCATCGGCTCGGCACGGGGCGAACTGTTCGACCCGATCCGCACCGCGCCGCTCCATGACTGGGCCAAGGCGCAGGGCGCGGCCTTCGAGAATGTCGCGCTGTGGCGCCGCGCCTGGTACTTCCCGAAGCCCGGCGAGGACATCCACCAGGCGGTGAACCGCGAGTGCCGGGCTGTGCGCGCGGGCGTCGGCATCTTCGATGCGTCCACCCTCGGCAAGATCGAGGTGGTCGGCCCGGATGCGGCCGAGTTCATGAACCGCATCTATCCCAATGCATGGCTGAAGCTCGAACCCGGCAAGTGCCGCTACGGCCTGATGCTGAAGGAAGACGGCTTCATCTTCGATGACGGCGTGGTCGCCCGCATGAGCGCCGACCGCTTCCATGTGACCACCACCACGGGCGGCGCGCCGCGCGTGATGGCGCACATGGAAGACTATCTCCAGACCGAATGGCCGGACCTCAACGTGTTCCTGACCTCCACCACGGAGGAATGGGCGGTGATCGCCCTTCAGGGGCCGAGGGCGCGCGATGTGCTGGCCCCCTTCGTCACCGGCATCGACCTGTCGCCCGAGGCCTTCCCGCACATGAGCGTCCGGGAAGGCAAGATCCTCGGCGTGCCCACGCGCCTGATGCGGGTCTCGTTCACCGG
>NCCY01000181.1:0-4613 GCA_002279855.1 Rhizobiales bacterium 12-68-15 | reverse complement strand
GAGGCCATGCATGTGCTGCGCGCGGAGCGCGGCTTCATCATCGTCGGACAGGAGACGGACGGCACCGTGACGCCGGACGATCTCGGCCTGTCCGGCATGGTCTCGAAGGTGAAGAGGGACTTCGTCGGCAAGCGCTCGCTCTCCCGGCCGGACATGAGCCTGCCGGACCGCAAGCAGCTCGTGGGCCTCCTCAGCGCGGATGGGCGCACGGTGCTGGACGAGGGGGCGCAGATCGTCGCCGACACCGCCCAGCCCGTGCCCATGAAGATGCTGGGGCATGTCACCTCGTCCTATTTCAGCGCCTGCCTCGGCCATCCCGTCGCGCTGGCACTGGTGAGCGGCGGGCGGGCGCGCCTGGGGGATACCCTCCATGTGACGACCCCCTCCGGGTTTGCCGCCGCAAAGGTGGTGGCGCCGGTCTTCTTCGATGCGGAGGGCAAGCGGGTGAATGGTGCAGCGGAAGGAGCCCTCCATGCTTGATGTGACTGGACCTGCACGACGCACGCCGATCCTGCCCCCGGGCGCTGCGGGCCTCGTGCGTGCACTGCCCCCGGCGGATCGCTTCGTGCTGCGCATGAAGGCGTTTTCCGGCGATGCCGGCGGGTTCGACCTGACCGGGCCGCTCAACAGCGCGCGGGGAACCTCCGCCCGCTTCGCCGCCCGGCTCGGGCCGGACGAGTGGCTGCTGGTGTGCCCGGAAGGCGAAGGGCCGGCGGCGGAGGCGGCCATCTCGGCGGCCCTCGCGGGACAGGTCTTCTCGCTGGTGGGCGTCGGCCACCGCAACGCCGCGATCGCCATCGAAGGCCCGCACGCAGCCGATGTCCTCAATGCCGGGATCGCGCTTGATCTGTCGGAGGCCGCCTTTCCGGACGGCTCGGCCACGCGCACGCTGCTCGGCAAGGCGGAGGTGGTGCTGGTGCGCCTTTCCGGCGGCTTCCGCCTGGAATGCTGGCGCTCATTTGCCCCCTATGCCCACGCCTTCCTGACGGAAGTGGCGCAGGAATTCGCCTGAGGCGGTCGCGCGGCGCCGCACCGAACAGAAAGGCCCGGACGGCTGCCACCGTCCGGGCCTTTCCTTTGTCGTCTCCCATCGGCAGATCAGGCCACCCTGGCCGTGCCCGCCATGCCGCCGCGCAGGATGAGGAGGCCGCAGAGCGCCGCCGTCACCACCAGAGTCAGTCCCGACACCGCCGCGATGGACGGTTCAAGCTGGTAGGACAGGCTGGAAAAGATCTGGATGGGCGCCGTGGTCTGCCGGCTGGCGAGGAAGTAGGTGACGATGAACTCGTCGAACGAGGTGATGAAGGCGAACACCGCCCCGCCGATCAGCCCCGGACGGATCAGGGGCAGCACCACCCGCCACAGCGCCATCGGAACCGAGGCGCCAAGGCTCACCGCCGCCTGTTCCAGCGATCGGTCCATGCCCTGCAGGCTCGCGCCCACCGTCACGATCACATAGGGCACGCACAGGACCAGATGGGCGATGAGGAAACCGGTGACCGTGTCATCGAACCGGATGGGAAGGAATACGCGGTAGATGGCCATGCCCAGCACCACATGGGGCAGGATCATGGGCGAGACCAGCGCGGTGCGCATCGCCTTGCGCAGGACCATCGGTCCCCGGTCCAGCCCGATGGCCGCCGCCGTGCCGATGACCAGCGCCAGTCGGGGCGGAAAGGAGAGATAGTCTTCCGCCGTGAAGGACTGGACCAGCAGGATTACCTGCGGCAGCACGAGGAAGACCATCACCAGACTGGCGATGCTGCCGACGAACAGGCCGATGCGGGTCTCGCTCATCAGGGCATCTCCCCGCGCATCTGCTCGATGCGCTTTTCCGCACGGCTGGAGGCGATGAGGATCGCCGTGATGAAGACCAACAGCATCACCCCGAAGGCCGCGGCCCGGCTGAAGTCGAACTGGGTGCGCACGAGATCCGTCATCACCATCGGCAGCGTGGTGACGAAGCTGCCGCCCATGATGACGGGGGTGAGATAGACCCCCATGGTGAGCACGAACACCAGCGTCGAGCCGGCAATCACGCCCGCCATGCTCATGGGCAGCGTCACCCGCCGGAACACGGTGAAGCGCGAGGCCCCGAGGCTGGCGGCCGCCTGTTCCGTGGACGGATCAATGGCGAGCAGCGCCGAGAAGACCGGCAGCACAAGGAAGGCGAGATAGACGTGGGTGACGCCCACCACCACGCCGAACGTGTTATAGAGCAACGGCAGCGGGCCATCGATGAGGCCGGCATTCCGAAGCAGCGTGTTCACCATACCCTCGCGGCCCAGCACCAGCAGCCACGCCACGTTGCGCACGATGACCGAGGTGAGCAGCGGCGAGACCACGATGGTGAGCGCCACCATCCGCATGGCAGGTCCGGCCCGCCGCATGAACAGCGCCAGCGGATAGCCGAAGACGAGGCAGGCCAGCGTCACGAACAGCGCAAGGCGCACCGTGCGCAGGAAGATGGAGAGCGTGATGCCATCGGTGAAGAAGGCATTGTAATTGGCGAGCGACAGGTCGGCCGCGCCCGACGGATGCAGGCTGTCCGCCACCAGCACCGACAGCGGCAGGAAGAAGACGAGCGCGTAAAGCAGCAAGGCGGGGGCGAGAAGCCCCCACCAGCCATAGCGTTTGAGACAGACCAGCCACATGCCTTTGGCCCCTGGGGGTGCGAGGACGGAGGGGAGCGATGCTTCGGAGGCCATCGGCGTGCCTTTCAGGTCTGCGTCAGCTCTGCTTCCACGCATCCCAGCGGCGGCGCCATTCGGGCAGGTTGTCCACGATCACCTCGAAGTTCTCCGGCACCGCGCGGGCCATGTCCTCCTTGGTGGCCACCACCACGCGCTTGGCGATGTCCGGCGGATAGACCACCTTCTGGTTCGGGGAGGCATAGAACAGCTTCTCCGCCATGGCCTGCTGCGGCGCGGCGGTGCAGGAGAAGTTGATGAACGCCTTGGCGATATCCGGATTCTTCGCGCCGCGCGGAATGCAGAACGGATCGGAGCGGGTGAAGAAGCCTTCCTTCGGCGCCACGAAATCCACCGGCACGCCCTGGTCCTTCAAGGGATACACCCGGCCGTTCCACACCGGCATGATCCAGACCTCGCCGGTGCGCAGGAGTTGCTCGGCCTGCGCGCCCGTAGTCCAGAGCGTCGCGAGGTTGGGGCGCAGCTTGGTGAGGGCGGCAAACGTGCCGTCATCCACCGGCAGCGGCTTGCCCTTGGAGACGAGGTTGACCATCTCCAGCGCCTGGTCGAACAGCGCCTCGTTGAGCGCCGCCTTGCCCTTGTATTGCGGGTCCCACAGGTCCGCCCAGGCGGTGGGGGCGGTCTTGATCTTGTCGGTGTTGTAGGCGAGCCCGTAGCTCCAGAGTACCAGCTTCGGCCCGTAGGGGGTGATGTAATCGGGATAGAGGTTGGCGTATTCCGGCATGTCCTTGGCGTCGATGGGCTGGAACAGATTGTTCCGCACGCCGAAGATGTAGTCCGTCATCTGCATGGGGATGACGTCCGCATCGGGTCGGCCGGCGTCGATCTGCGCCTTGATCTTCGCCATGGGGGGCGAGGAGCCCTGCATGGTGAGCACCTCCACCTTCACGCCGGTCTTCTGGCTGAAGGGGTCGATCCAGTGATCCTTGATCACCTTGCCCAGCAGTCCGTCGAAATTATAGACCACCAGCGTTTCGCCTGCGGCGAGCGAGCGGGTGATGACGGACGGGGCCGCCAGCGCACCGGCAGCGGCCACGCCAAGGGTCTTCAGCGCCGCGCGGCGGCTGAGTTTCATCTTGTCGATCATCGGTTTGCCTCTGTCTGGAAGGGGGGCACGCCTTCTGCGGGCGCTGCCGGTCGGGATCTGCGGAAGGCGGGTCAGGCGGCGGGCGTGACCTCGAACAGGCAGTGGTCGTGGCCTTCGGCCGCGCACTGAACCTCGCGGGCTTCAAGCGCCGTGGGGAAGCCCTGCTGCTCGCACACGAAGGCGAGCGCGCCGGCGAGCCAGGGGGCGAACATGTAGCAGAGCTTGCGGCCGGCGCCCCTGGTGGCGTCGGTGACGAAGGAGGAATGGTCTAGCCGGATGGTGGCCGTGCCCGCCTGCGGGTCGATGGCGAGGATGGAGAACAGCCCCCAGCCGCGCTGCGACAGGCGCTTCATGTAATGGGCGAACACCGGCACGCCCTCAAGGCCATAGACCTCGGCCTGCCGCTTGCACCAGACATAGGCCGAGGTGTGGCCGGCGGGGGCGAGCGCGGCATCGAAGGCCGCTTCCCCCATCGCGCCCTCGATGGCGAAATGGTTGTTGTTGTAAAAGTGTTGCGGCACAAGGATCATGGGCATCTTGTCCACGAACCAGCGGCCGGTTTCGGGGTCCACGTCGATGTCGATTTCGGGCTTTGCCATGGCGGTCTCCGGGAGTTGGGAAGGGGGCGCTCAGGCGCCCCACACGTCATTCAGAAGCTGAAGCCAGTTGCCGCCCATCACCTTCTCGATGCGGCCCGTGGACCAGCCGCGCTGCTCCATGGCGGCGGTGAGGTTCGGGAAGTCGCCGATCTCGCGGAAGCCTTCCGGATTGATGACCTCGCCGAAGTCGGTCAGCTTGCGGCCAAAGCCCTTGTC
>NCCY01000180.1 GCA_002279855.1 Rhizobiales bacterium 12-68-15 | reverse complement strand
CTATTACCAAGACGTCATCGGCCTTGCGCCCCAACCGGCGGCAGGGGCAACGCGCCCGCTGGCGAGCCCGCTTGGCGAAACCTGCGTCCTGCTGGAGACCGGGGAGGCTCCGGCCCTCACGCGGCTCGGGTTTCAGGTGCATCCGGACGTGCCGCTCGCCGATCTGCAGCGGCGACTCGCCGCCGGGGGCGTCGCCTCGGACCTGCGCAGCGACCCCCTGCCCGGCATTCCCCTGTCGCTGGTCACACACGATCCGAACGGTCTTGGGGTGGAGCTGTACGACACCGCGGCGCCCGCCGCCGCCGTGGCGCCCAGTCCGGCCATTTCCCCGCTGAAGCTCGGGCATGTGGCGAGCTATACCGGCGACATCGCCCGCTGCGTCAGCTTCTACCGCGACGTGCTGGGGTTCAGGGTCTCGGACTGGATGGAGGACTTCTTCGTCTTCCTGCGCTGCGGGCCGGACCACCACACCTGCAACTTCATTTCCTCGGCCAACCGGGGCATGCACCACATGGCCTTCGAACTGAAGGACTGGTCGCATGTGCAGACCGCATGCGACTGGCTCGCGCAGCACGGCTACCAGATCACCTGGGGGCCGGGACGCCACGGCATCGGGCACAACATCTTCATCTATCACCGCAATCCGGCGGGCCAGATCGTCGAGCTGTTCACCGAGATGGACACCATGTCCGACGAGGAGGCCGGCTTCTTCGATGCCCGCCCGTGGCACCGTGACCGGCCCCAGCGCCCCAAGGTGTGGCGCGCGGCCGAGGGCAGCAATCTCTGGGGCGCCGGCCCACCCCCCGGCCACCGGAGCTGACGCGGCGAGCGGTGCACAGACGCCCCGCCCATTGGGAGAAACCATGACCACGCCAACCGCCCCCCGCGCCGAGGCGCGCCTGATGCCCGCCGAGATCCACGATCTCGTGGTGCACATCTTCACCCGGCTCGGCAGCCGGCCCGCCGATGCCGCCGTGCTGGCGGACATGCTGGTCTGGTCCCACCTCACCGGGCGGGACGGCCACGGCCTCTCGCGCATCCCCTGGTATGTGGAGATGGCGCGCAATGGCGAGATGAACCTGTCCGCATCCCTGACGGTTGAGCGCGAGCTTCCGGCGACCCTGCTTCTGGACGGCCATTTTGCCGCCGGCCCCGTGGCCATGGTGGCCGCGACCGACCGTGCCATCGCCCGCGCCCGCACGCAGGGCGGCTGCTTCGCCATGGTGAAGCGCACCACCCATACCGGCGCCATCGGCTATTTCGCGCTCCGGGCGGCGGAAGCCGGGTTCGCCACCATCGTGCTGTGCTCGGGAAAGCCGATCATGGCCTATCACGGCGCGCGGGTGCCGAGCCTTGCCACCAGCCCCATCGCCATGGCGGTGCCGGGCGGCGCGGGCGGACCGCTGCTGCTGGACATGGCCACCAGCGTCGCCTCGTTCGGCCGGCTGCGACAGCTCGCGGCGCGCGATGCGGAGATTCCCGAGGGCTGGGCGCTGACCCGCGACGGCCAGCCCACGACGCGCGCGCGGGACGGCATCATCCCGCTGCCGCTGGGGGGGCCGAAGGGGTCCGGCCTGTCGCTGATGTTCGAGGCCATGACCGGCGCGCTGGCGGGCGCCCCCGTGCTGGTGCCGACGCTGGCGGATCCCGACGGCCCCGGACGCGGCTCCAGCGCGCTTATCATGGTGATGGATATCGCCGCCTTCTCCGCTCCCGAGGCCTTTGCGGCGGAAGTAGAGGCGCTGCGGGCCACCATCCGGGCCCTGCCGCGTCAGGAGGGAGTAGAGGAGATCCTGCTGCCCGGCGACCGCTCCCGCGCCCTGGCGGAGCAGCGCGCCCGCGACGGCATCGCGGTTCCGCAAGCCCTGCTGGATGAGCTGGCCGCGCTGGCCGGCTGAGCGGGTTCAGAGCGGGGTGCGGGCGCGGATGGCGGCCGAAAGGGTGCCTTCGTCCAGATAGTCCAGTTCCCCGCCCATGGGCACGCCCTGCGCAAGGCGCGTCACCTTCACGTCGAGCCCGCGCAGGAGGTCGGTGATGTAGTGGGCGGTGGTCTGGCCGTCCACGGTGGCCCCCAGCGCGAGAATGACTTCCGCGACACCCTCGCGCGGCACCCGCTCGATGAGCTTCGCGATGGTGAGATCGTCGGGCCCGATGCCGTCGAGCGGCGAGAGCACGCCGCCCAGCACATGGTAGCGCGCCCGGTGGACCCCGGTCCGCTCCAACGCCCACAGGTCCGCCACGTCTGCCACAACGAACAGCGTCGCCGATTCGCGCCCCGGATCGGTGCAGACGGTGCAGGGGTCGCTGACATCCAGATTGCCGCAAACGCGGCATTCCACGATGCGGCCGAGCACGTCGCCCATGGCGGTGTTGAGCGGCGCCATCAGGCTCTCGCGCTTCTTGATGAGATGCAGCGCCGCGCGGCGGGCCGAGCGCGGGCCGAGCCCCGGCAGGCGCGCGAGAAGCTGGATCAGGCGTTCGATCTCGGGACCGGCGACGGCGCGGGACATGGCGCGGCTCGAAGTTTGACGCCTGCGGCGCGGGCGTTGGGGACGGTGAGGATGTAACCCGCACGGCGGCCGGACGCCAGACGGCGGCATTGCCCATGCAATAGGCACTTGCTATTTCTGTATGCAATATTCCGGCTTCAGCCTCAGGCGGGCCTGTCCAGGAGTCCCGCCCATGGCCGTCCCGGTGCTCCCTCCGCTCTTGCAGCGGTTCCGCCCCACCCTTGCCCCCGTGCCGCCGCTCGACTGGGTACGCGCCGGGCTCGGCGCGCTGCTGGGCCTCGCGGTAACCGGGTTCGCAACCCGCCTGGCCCTCGGACCGGACACGCCGCTGCCGCTGCTGATCGCTCCCATGGGAGCGTCCTCGGTGCTGGTCTTCGCCGTGCCGTCCAGCCCGCTGGCCCAGCCGTGGTCGCTGATCGGCGGCAATGTGGTGGCCGCACTGGTGGGCGTGACGGCCGCGCGGCTCGTCCCCGATGCGACCATCGCCGCCGCCCTCGCCTGCGGCATTGCCATCGCCATCATGCTGGCCCTGCGCTGCCTGCACCCGCCGAGCGGCGCGGTTGCCCTCACCGCCGTGCTGGGCGGGCCGGTCATCAGCGCCACCGGCTATGGCTTCGTGCTGGTGCCGGTGCTGCTCAATTCCGTCCTGCTTCTGGCCTGCGCGCTCGCCTACAACGCCTTGATGGGGCGGCCCTATCCCGCCGCAGCCCCTGCCGCCGCGCCGCGCGCGGAGCAAGGGCCGCGCCGGCTGGGCTTCTCCCATGCCGATCTCGACGCCGCTCTCCGGCAATATGACCGCCTGCTGGACGTGAGCCGCACCGACCTCGAACAGGTGCTGCGCCTCGCCGAAGTGCGCGCCTATGCGCGCCGCACCGGTGAGGTCACCTGCGCCGACATCATGACCCGCGACGTGGTGGCGGTGGCGCCGGAAGACTCCATGCGGGAGGCGCTGACCCTGCTGCGCAGCCACCACATCAAGGCCCTGCCCGTGACCACCGAAGAGGCGCGCGTGGTGGGGATCGTCACCCAGACCGACCTGCTCGACAAGGCGGACTGGGACGCACGCGGGCCGTGCGTCTCCCTGCGCCAGCGGCTGCGTCATGTGGTGCGGCTTGCCGGCGCCCCGCAGGGCTCGGTGCAGGAAATCATGACCGTGAACGTACAGTGCGCCCGGCTCGACACGCCCATCGCGGACCTCGTGCCGCTCATGGCCGAAGGCGGTCTTCATGCGGTGCCGGTGGTTGACGGCAACGACCAGATTGCGGGGCTGGTCACCCAGTCCGACCTGATCGCCGCGCTGTTCCGTGACCGGCTGGTGCCGCCGGACAACGTGCCGGAACCCGGGATCGCCCCCGGTGTCCCGCCGCGCGGCCGCCCGAACCGCTGGAGCCGGCCGCGCTGCGCGCCCATCTCGATGCCTTCTACGACAAGGTGCGGCAGGATCCGGCGCTTGGCCCGGTGTTCGACCGGGCCATCGGCGACTGGCCGGAACACATGGAGACGCTCACCACCTTCTGGCGCACGGTCGCCCTGCGCCAGCCCGGCTACAAGGGCAACCCGCTCGCGGCGCACAAGGCGCTGCCGCTCGCGCCGGCGGACTTCGCAATGCTGTTTCCGCGCTGGCTCGCTTTGTGGCGCGAGACGGCGCACGAACGGTTTTCGCCCGCCATTGCGGACGCGCTGGTGGAAAAGGCCGAGCGCATTGCGGAGAGCCTGAAGGCGGGGCTGCTGTTCGACCCTGCGGGCGCCGGCCGCGCGCGGCACTGAAAGGCCCGCGCGCACACGCCCCGGAGGGCGCTGTCAGAACAGCTTGAGGCCGGGCGGGATGGGCAGGCCGCCGGCGAGGCTCGACATCTTCTCCTGCATGATCCGCTCCGCCTTCACGCGGGCATCGCCCAGCGCGGCGACCAGCAGGTCCTCCAGGATCTCGCCTTCCTCGGCCTTGAGCAGGCTGGGATCGATGCGCACCGCCTTGGTCTCGCCCTTGGCGGTCACCCGCACGGTGACGAGGCCGCCGCCGGAGGCGCCTTCCACCTCGACGGTGTCCAGTTCCGCCTGCATCTGCTGCATGCGCTCCTGAAGCTCCTTGGCCTGCTTCATCATGCCCATCAGGTCGCGCATCCCGGTCTCCTTCAATCGTCCAGTTCGTCATCAAGGCCGAGGCCCATATAGGCATCCTCCTCGGCCGGCGCGAGCCCCACGTCGGGAACCTCTGCGGATGCTTCCTCGCGGGTGCGCACATCGACGATCTGCGCCTTGGGGAATTTCGCCAGCACCGCCTGCACCAGCGGTTCGGCGCGGATGCCCACCTCCCGCTCCGCCTTGGCGGCGGCGGCCTGCTCGGCCAGCGTCGGCGCTCCCTCGGCGCGGGAATTCAGCGACACCATCCAGCGGCGGCCGGTCCATTCCTGCAATTTGCGGATCAGGTCCTGCACCAGGTTGGGATTGCCACCGGGCGCGAGGGCGAACTCCATCCGCCCGTCCTCGAACTGGACGAGGCGCACGCTGGTTTCCAGCGCATGCTTCATCAGCAGATCGCGCCGGCTCGCCGCAAGCGCCACCAGATCCTCGAACCGATCGAGACGGGGTCCGTCCGGCACCGGCGCGGACTGGGCGGCGGGCGGGGCTTGCACGGCAGGCTGGGGCGGGGCGGCGGACGCCATGGGCACGGCGGAGGGCCGCGCCACCATGCTCGCCACCGGCGCGAGGGAGGGCTCCGCGCGCGCGGCGACGGCAAGGCGAGCCGTCCCCCCTCCGCCTGGCAGGGACGGGGCTGTGGCGAGAGCGGGAGTGCCCGCATCGCGCATCTCGCGCAGCTTGCGCAAGGCCTCCTCGGGGCTCGGCAGGTCGGCGGCGAACGCGATGCGCACCAGCACCATTTCCGCCGCCTGCGCGGGCTTGGCCGCCTGCTGGGTCTCCGAAATCCCCTTCAGCAGCATCTGCCAGACCCGCGAGAGGTCGCGGATCATCAGGCGGGCCGCAAGATCCGCGCCCCGGTCGCGCTCCGCCTGCACCAGGGAGGCGTCGGAGGCGGTTTCGGGCACGAGCTTGAAGCAGGTGACGAGGTGGGTGAACTCGGCAAGGTCGGTGAGGATGACCGCCGGGTCCGCACCGGAATCATACTGGTCCCGGAATTCCCTCAGCGCGGTCTGCGTGTCGCCGGCCATCAGCGCCTCGAACAGGTCGATGACGCGGGCGCGGTCGGCGAGGCCCAGCAGGCGGCGGACCTCTTCCGCCCCCACCTTGCCGCCACCATGGGCGATGGCCTGATCCAGCAGGGACAGCGAATCGCGTACCGATCCTTCCGCCGCGCGGGAGATGGTGGAGAGCGCCTCGGGCTCGATCTCCACATTCTCCTTGGCGCAGATGCCGGCGAGATGGGTGGCGAGCGTTCCCGCCTCCACCCGCCGCAGGTCGAAGCGCTGGCAGCGGGACAGCACGGTGACCGGCACCTTGCGGATCTCGGTGGTGGCGAAGATGAACTTCACATGCTCCGGCGGCTCTTCCAGCGTCTTCAGCAGCCCGTTGAAGGCCGCCGTGGAGAGCATGTGCACTTCGTCGATGATGTAGACCTTGTAGCGCGCCATCACCGGCCGGTAGCGGGCGCTCTCGATGATCTCGCGGATGTCGTTGATGGAAGTGTTGGACGCGGCGTCCATCTCCATCACGTCCACATGGCGCGATTCGATGATGTCGCGGCAGTGCCGGCCGATGATCGAAAGATCGAGGCTCGGCCCGCCGCCGCCCTCCGGCGGCTCGTAATTGAGCGCGCGGGCGAGAATGCGGGCGGTGGTGGTCTTGCCGACGCCCCGGACGCCCGTGAGGATATAGGCCTGCGCGATCCGCCCCGACGCGAACGCGTTGGAGAGGGTGCGCACCATCGGCTCCTGGCCGATCAGGTCCACGAAGGTGGAGGGGCGATACTTGCGGGCCAGCACGCGATAGGGCGCGGAGATCCGCGGGGCCGGCGCGGACAGGACCGGCGCGGTCAGGGCGGGAAGGTCGAATCCCGGCAGGCCCGCCTCCTCGTCGGAGGCATCGTGGCCGCTACCGGGCGGATGGTCGGGCAGATCGGGGCTCATGGCACCTTCATAGCATCAGGCCGGGCGCCGGGTGCAGCCCGCAGCACGCCCTGACAGCAGAAATCCGTGGGTGCGACTGGCCCGGCTCAGGCCCCGCCGCTCATTTTGGCCGCAGCTGCTCGGCGCCGCGCACCCGCACGCAGACATAGCGGCGATAGCCGTCGCGGAACTGCTGGGCGGCCTCGGCATCCAGCTTGCCGGGGACGGAACTGGCGATGGACGCCTTGCAGGCGTCCTCGGAGGCGAACACGCCGGCCTGCATGACCACATGAGTTTCCGGCCCGGTCAGCGCCTGAAGCAGGATGATGGTGATGGCCCACATGGTGTGCTCCCGGCACTGCTGAGGTCAGGGCACGCCCGAAGGCGCGCGCCCGGCAGGCGGACACCGCTGGCGGCCTGGCGCGCGCCGGACAGGCCGGCGCTGCGCGAGGGTGGGAGGCTGGACAGAGACCCGAGACCGGGCTCGTTGGGGCTGCTTCCTTCCGGACCTGACCCGGTTGGCGAGTGGCTCGTCCACCGCCAACCTCCCGCCGCCTATATCGTCGCAACGCGCGGCTTTTGCAAGGCGGTGCGCGGCGCGCCGTCATGGACAGTTGAACCCCGCCCCGCGCGGCGTCATACCGGGGGCATGAGCTTTGCCCTTGATCCCCGCCTCGCGGCCGATGGTCCCGCCCTCGGCGACCTCCCGCTCAGCCATGTGCGCCTCGTGGATGATGCGCGCTTCTTCTGGATCGTGCTGGTGCCGCGCCGTGCGGGGCTTGTGGAGATCACCGACCTCTCGGCCCCCGAGCGCGCGCTGCTCATGGAGGAGATCGCCTGTGCGGGTGCGGCGCTGAAAGCGCTCAGCGGGTGCGCCAAGCTCAATGTGGCGGCACTCGGCAACATGGTGGCACAGCTTCATGTCCATATCGTCGGCCGCTCGCCGGGCGATGCGGCCTGGCCGGGGCCGGTGTTCGGCGCCGGTACGCGGGAGCCGCTGGGAGAGGCCCTCGCCCCGCGGGCTGCCGCGCTGTGGCAGGCGATTGCCCTGCAGGGGATCGGCGTCTGAGCTGTGGCCCCTGCCGCCCGTCTTGCGCGCGGGTCGGCGGCATGCCACCGTCCGGCCTCCTTCCTTCGCCTCAGGCGCTCCATGTCCGCATCCTCCTTTCCTGATCCCGGCCCCTGGCCGCGCCTTGGCTATGTCCACAGCCCGCTGGATCGCGCGGCCCATCTGCGGCGCGACTGGGAAGCGCTGCTCGACCGGCCGGATGCGCGGCTCTATCTGCTGGGCGGCGAGTTCGTCGCCGCAAAGCCGGCGGGCGACGCGCTCGATCCGCTGTTCACGCGCGCCGAAACGCTGGCGCACGGGACCGGAACACCTGTGTTTCTCGGCCTTTCCGAGGGCGCCCCCCGCTTCGGCCTGCGCTTCGATCCAGGGCGGCGGGAAGAGATGGAGACCGCCGGCCTGTTCGTTTCCGACCTGCGCTCCATCGCCACGCAAGGCCTTCTGCCGCCGGAACATCTGGGGCCGCTGGCCTGTGCGAAGGCGCTGAATGCCTGGCACGGGCGGCATCGGTTCTGCGCCAATTGCGGCCAGGAAAGCGGCATGATCGAAGGCGGCTGGCGGCGCGACTGCCCCGGCTGCGGCGCGCAGCATTTCCCGCGCACCGATCCGGTGGTCATCATGCTGGCAACGCGGGGCGACCTCTGCCTGATGGGACGGCAGGCGCATTTCGCGCCGGGCATGTGGTCCGCGCTGGCGGGCTTCGTGGAACCGGGCGAGACCGCCGAGGAGGCGGTGCGCCGCGAAGTCCTTGAAGAAGCAGGCGTAAAGGTCGGGGCCGTCACCTACCAGACCTGCCAGCCCTGGCCGTTTCCCATGTCGCTGATGATCGGCTTCCTGGCGGAGGCGGAGGGGGCGGACCTCGTCATCGACCGGAGCGAGCTGGAAGATGCCCGCTGGTTCACCCGGCACGAGACGGCCCTGATGCTGGCGCGGACCCATCCGGACGGCCTGTTCACCCCGCCGCCGGTGGCCATCGCGCACCATCTCATCCGCGCCTTCGTGGTGGGCGAGGACGCGCCGAAGGGCTGAGCGGGCGCCTCCCGATCCGCCATTGCGGTGGAGAATGTGCGCCGGGAATGCATTTTGCATCCGGATACGGCGCGTCCCGATGCGTTTAGATCCCGGATCGATCCGGTTGAACCGGATCGGGTTTGCGTCTGTTATGGCGATTCGGAGCACGGGCGTGCGACGGATCGCGTCGCGTTCGGGAGAGACATGGTGGACGAGCGCACCCGTGCGGGCGAAGGCGAGGTGGCTTCCCATTCCGGCCGCAGCCACCACCGGACCGGCCGCACCCGCCGCCGCCGGCTGGTCGCGACGCTGCGGCGGTTCCTGTCCCCGCCCCAGACCCATGTCCGCCCCGGCCGCCGGCCTCCGGAGCTGATCTACGGGCTGGACGACAAGGTCCCCCGCACCGCGCTGATCCCGCTCGCCGGCCAGCATGCCATGCTGGCCCTCACCTACCTGATCTATCCGCTGGTGGCGCTGAGCGAGGCGCATCTCGATCCCGGCCGCATCCAGGCGGTGCTCACCGCCTGCACGCTGTGCATCGGCATCACCACCATCCTCCAGTGCCTGCCGTGGCGGTTCGGCAGCGGCTATCTCGGCATCCATGTGCCCTCCCCCGGCTCGATCCCGCTGGCCATCCAGTCCCTCAGCCTGGGCGGGCCGGGGCTGATGGCGGCGAACACGCTGGTGCTCGGGGTCCTGCAGCTTCTCATCTCCCGCATCGTGCGGCCGCTGCGGGTGCTGCTGCCGCCGGAAGTGTGTGGCGTCGCCGTCACCATGCTGGGCGTCTCGCTCGCCGCGCCGGCGCTACGGCGGGCGCTGGGGATGACCGGCGGGCATGTGAGCACCGAGGGTGGCGCGCTGCTGGTGTCGGGGCTGACGCTGGGCCTGATCGTCGCCGTCACGGTGTTTGCGCCGCGCCGGCTGAAGCTGTTCGCCGTTCTGGCGGGCGCATCCGTGGGCTGGGCCACCGCATTCCTCGCCGGCATCGACACCACGGACTATGCCGCCATCCTCGGGCCGGTCGAGTTGCTGGATCTGCCCGAACTGTCCCTGCCGGAGGCGCGGATCGTGCCCGCTTTGCTGCCGCTCATGGGGCTGATGGTGATGATGAGCGTGGTGGATGTGCTCTCCACCACCGTGTCGCTGGAAAAGATGAACGATGCGGACTGGCGCCGCGCGGACATGGGCGCCGCCAGCCGCGCGGTGACCACGGTCGGCATCGGAAACGTGCTGAACGGCCTCGTCACCGGCTTTCAGGCTTCGCTCTCCTCCGCCGCCGTCGGCCTC